>NZ_BAGX02000028.1 GCF_000320505.1 Methanobrevibacter boviskoreani JH1 | reverse complement strand
CGCTCGGAACTATTCTTTTTTATATGTATTCCCTTTTTTTCTGCAATTTTTATTTATTTTCTTAACATATTATATACTTTTTTAAAGATGTTAAAAAAAAGATTTAATTAAAAGAAAAGTAGTATACTTGGAGAAAGGTTACTTAAACTAAAAAAAATAGATTAATAAAAAAAGTACACCTCTTTTTTCAACTCACATCTTAATTTTTTCATTTCCAGTATATACCATGAAAAATAGAAAAAAAACTAATTTATTTTTAGACTGTTTTCTATTGTTTCAATCTCTTCATGAGTTAAATCATATAAAGAATATACTAAATTATCTATGCTTTTACTAATACTTATTATATTATTATTATATTCTAAACATTTATTTTGGGATTTAAAAAACTCGTTTTTCAAATTAGATAACTGTTTACTATTTATATTTTTTGATTTTCTTTTAAATGCTATTAAAAAATCTTTTTCATTAAGTTTCCAGAAATTAAACAATTTATTCCTTGCACTTATTTTACCAATACCAAATTCATAATTTAACCAATATTTAAAGTTATATGATTCTTCTTCTAACTTTGAAGAATAATGTATTATTTCTTCCACTAAGTTAGTTAATTCTTTTTGACTATCCTTTTTAAATGCAATTGGAAAAATTTTAGTATTTTCAATTAAAATTTTAGGAAACTTTGTCTTTTTCTGATCTAAAAATTTTTCCCTATGATAAAAATTCATTAGTTTAGAGTTAAATATCCCCAATATATATTTTAAATTAATATCATTACTTTCATCTTTTAATATAATATTAAAAATAACTTGCGCATTATAATATTCTTTATCTGTATATCCTGCGATTATTTCCCCTTCTTTAGAAATAATTTGTCTTACAAGTATTCTAGGTTTTTTAAAGAATTTCTCTTCTCTTGGAGCCGCAAGCCATGGACCATATTTAATATATTGTCCATCATGCCATGCCACATTATATCGTGTAACATCAGATCCACCTAATAATTCTTTATAATCATCAGTTAATTTTTCATTTGAATGAAAAACTTTATTCTTAATATCCTCAGCGGACATTCCTTTATATTTATCATAAGGAGTCAATCCTAAACTAAAATCACATAAATCTTCAAGTTTAAAATGATTTTGTTCTATTTTTTTTATTAATTTAACTGAATCATCATTTGAATAAATTTGAATAATATGCTTAGAATCATTTAACCAAATTTGCTGATTTCTAGTAAAAGAGTTAAAGTAATTTTTATTCTCATAGATTTTAATCATAGTTTTATTTTCTTTATTTATTTTATTTTTAAAAATTAAAATAATTGTTTCAACTTCTGCATCTTCAAAAATATCATCTGTAAGTTTTAATATCTGAGTTATAGAAGTATCTTCAAGTAACCTAATTCTAATTTTCTCATAACTAGAATTGAACAAAATAGAATTTGGAATAATAAAACCGAAATATCCGGAATCTTTAATTATATTAGTAGATTTTTCAATAAATAAAGAATATAAATTAATTCTATTCACAGAGGTATCGTACTCTTCAAATAGGTATTTTGATACTTTATCATCCATATTTTTAATATCAACATAAGGAGGATTACCTACAATTATATCAAAACCCCCACTATTAAACACTTCTTTAAATTCTTCTTTCCAATTAAACGCTTTATTACCTACAACATTTTTATCATTAACCAATGAATCTCCACATTTAATATTTTTATCAAGGTCAGGTAATTCAAAACCTGATTCAATATTTGATGATGTTGCTAATTTAAGGAACAAAGAAAGTTTAGTTATTTGTACAGATTCCTCATTGACATCAACACCATATATGTTATTAGTCATAATTTGTTTTCTACTATTTAAACTATCAAAAAATGGAATTAAAGTACTATCATTATAATACAATGAATCAAACAACGTCTTATGTATGTCTAATAAAATATCTACCGCTTTATTCAGAAATGCCCCAGAACCACATGCAGGATCAATAATTTTAATATTTTTTAACTTATTATCTAATTCTTCTAATTTATTGTGCACTTCATACTCTTCAATTAAATCATTGATAGTATTTACTTCCCCCGATAGGCTAAGATAAGGTATAATTGTATTTCTACAGATATAATCTGTAATCTCACTAGGAGTATAAAAAATCCCATCTTTCTTTCTTCTAGAATTAGATTGGTTTTTAAGATCTTCAATATCCCCAATACTATTTTCAAAAATATGCCCAAGTATATTCACATCCAATTCAGAACCAAAATCAAAAGAGGATATAATTAATAAATTTTTAAAAATAGGATTTAATTTATCTTTATAATCTCCCAAAATTCCCCCTATACTTTCATATCTATCATTACCATCAAAATTCCAATTTTGATAACAATCTTTAAAAAATTCAACAGGATTTTCTACAGTGTCCCTAATTCTAAGATTTTCAAGATTTTCCTCAAATAAACTGCAATTAAATTCTTTTATTTTTTTATTAGGGTTTCCTTTATATACAAATTTAAATAGTTCATTTAATCTTTCCCATAATATTGAATCAAAAATATTATCTTGTTTAATAGGAGTAATTAATGTATTTGTTGTAGTTTCAGAACGCACAAGTTTTAAATCTTCAGCAAAGCAAATAAAAATATACCTATTTAAAATTAATTGAGCATAATAAATTGCTTTATTTTTATCAAAATCCATTTCATATTCTAATTCTTTAATAAGCATTAATCTTGTTTCACTAAATAATTGATAAAACTGATCTTCTAAATTTCTTTCCATAATTATACTTTGATTCAACAATGTCTGAGGAATATCCTTTTCAATTAATGAAAATTTACTGAATATAAGTAAAAATTTTTTCAAAACATTTTCATCTGTTAATTCTTTAAATTTAAATGAAATGTACTTTTTTCTATAAGATGGTTTAAAAATTCTAAACTCATTATAATTTGATACAAATGCCCATTTTGTTTCTTCTTTCCCAGAAGCATAATTAGTAACTTGATCAATAGCTGATTGTGCACGATTATATCTTTTGTTTAAATCTTTTGTTTTAGTTCCCTTAAGTTCCACAACAACATAATCTTTATCACCTTTTTTAAATGTAAATTCAACCGGTCTTCCTTCCTCATTAATATCTTCCTCATAACCAATATCTTCTAATTCATAACCAAGCAATCTTTCAAGGATAATAGTAAAAAAATTAATATAATTCCCTTTCTCATTTTCTAATTCATCACCATCTAATTTTTTAATCCAATCCTCAATAGGATGATCTTCAGGAGAATTTACAACAAGTTTATCATCATAATATTCAATAAAATCTTCCATTTTCTTTTCATTGAAAATATTGTTTTGAACCATTTAAACTACCCCATATAAAAAAAAATAAACATAATATATTTTGAATTTTTTTATATTAATCTTTATTTAATTTATAAAAAAGTAAAAAAAGTATTTTAATATTTTCTTATTTTTTCTACTAAATATTCTCTAAAAAACCATAAAAAATTTTATAAAAAAAATATTATTATTTTAAATTTCAGCCTCTTTTTTTGAATGGCTTTATACTCCTTTTTAAAACCATCAAATTTATGTTCCAATAAACCACCATTAGTAATATTACTACATCTCTCTTTTTGGGAAAATAACAATTTATTACTCATCTGCAAAGATACATCTAGACATTTAATACTTTGCTTTCTGTTCTTTCAAAGCATTAGCACGAAACTTAACATAATAATACATTTGCCTGCTGTGAGTTTTCACATATTCTTTATCACATACTTACAAACAGCATTGAAATATTTTACTATTCAAAATTAATTATACATTAGTGGATGCCATAATTCCTTAAAAGTTTTAGATATATTCCCAGGCCCATGATTTATAAAAATTAATACATCTATAATAAATTCTTCATTAGAGAGATTTAATTCAATATTTAATTTAATCTTTTTTTTCAATTAAATCTTTAATTTTAATTACTTATTTTCCAACTTTAATATTTTTAAATAATTAAAATATATACTATTTAAAACAAAATAACTATATAATAAAATTAATGATCTTTAGATTAAATTATAAGGAAATGTTTTAAATGGATAATCTAGTTATACTTGGAATTGATACTCGTCCTCAGGTAAATTCAGCTTTAAAACTAAAATACAACGTATACTCTTCAGCTTATTATACGACTATAGATTTTCCAAAAAACGTATTAGAAAAACACATTTTAAATGAAGAGGCAGACACATCCTGTGGATTATTTGAGGAAAATTATAGTGCCAAGAAATTACTTATTAATGTAAGGGACTATTTGGATAGTGCAGACAATATAATATTAACTTCAGGTATAAGTGGAGATGACTTCACTGGAGAATTTAAAAAATACAAATCCAAGATTATCGGAAATAAATCAACGGAACATGTAAGTGACAAATATAGATTTTACAATAAAATTTCCAATAAATTCTTATGTCCTATGACTTTTTTAATATCTGATGTTGATGAGTTAGGTGAAATTTTAAAAGAATATGATGATGTATCATTTATTGTAAAACCCAATAAAGGATCAGGTGGATATGATACAATCCATCTGAATTATGATGCATACATTAAAGATAATCAAATAAAAAATAGTATTGAAAATATTCTTTTGTCACAGGACGAGATATTAGTTCAGGAATTCATAAGTGGAGTTAACATAAGCTCATCAGTACTAGCAAGTTCAACTGATGCAAAGACAATAATGAATACAAGACTATTAACACTTGATGATATTGGATTTAAAGGTGATTATAGATATTGCGGAAATATTATGCCATTGGATATAAAATCCATACAACAATTTACAAGATTCAATATACCTCATGATGAGATTGGAATAAAGAATCTAAATGAGGACATGAATATGCTTTCAGAGGAGATTATAAAAGAATCTAAATTAATCGGATCTAATGGAGTAGATTTGATATTATCCGGTGAGGAAAATAATGAGGGAAACATATTAAATAATGACATATATCTAATAGAAGTTAATCCCCGTTTTCAAGGTACCTATGAATGTGTAGAAAAAGTGTTATCCATAAATCTATTAGAAGAGCATATTAAAGCATGTAATGGAGAATTAATAGAAGAATTAAATCCGAATGCCCATGCAATTAAAGAGATATTATATGCACAATCTAAAATCAAACAGGGAAATCTCAATATCGACGGATTATATGATATATCCCATGAAAATACAATAATAGAAAAGGATCAACCGCTAGTTACAATAATTAAAGAATGTGGTAATGTGAAAAAAGGTTTAAAAGAGATTAAATCATTAAAAGATAAGATCAATTCAAATATCTATCCTATAGATAATTAAATTAAAAAATTCCTTTTTTTTAAAAATATATTTATCATATAGACAATAACTAGAAAATTGATTCTTTTTTTAAAAAAAATAGTTATTCCATAAATAATAACAAATTAAATATTTTTTTTTAAAAAATATATTCAAAAAACAATCAAATAAATAAAAAATAGCAGTTTTAAAACCTAAAAATTAAAAATACCCCATAAATAATAATAATTAAAAATCCTTATTTTAAAAAATATATTCAAAAAAACAATCAAATAAATAAAAAATAGCAGTTTTAAAACCTAAAAATTAAAAAGTATTAAATTATGCATGAATAATTCCAAATGCAATTAAAATAAATAAAATAACACCAAAGACCATAATAAATGTTACACCAATCATTGCAATATTTATCCAAATATATAATTTAGTCCTTTTTTCAGGATCCTGCATAGCCATTTCCAATGGATTTCTTTCCATAATCTCACTTATTTTAATTAATTTAACTTTTAATAAAAAAAAGTTTAAAAGAAAATCTTTTTTTAATAAAAAAAGATTTATTCTAGTAAGAATATCTAGATTAGAGAAAAAGGGGTTGATAAATAAGAGAAAATATTATTCTACCCTTTTTTCAATCTAAATAAATCTTAAATACTAGATGTTGTTTTTCTAAGCTGGGTTATCAGCTTTTTTAGCAGCTTCTTCTGCTTCATTTGCTTCGATAGTAGCACGAATCATTTTCAATCTAACGAAATTTTCCCTTTCCATCTCTTGAAGTCTCATATCAATAGATTTTACAGTGTTTTCCAATTTTGGAATCATAATATGTTCAAGAGCATTTACACGACGTTTAGTTGATTCGATTTCCTCAGCTAAAAGGTAGATAGTTTTTTCAATTTCACCTAATTCAATAATCATTTTTACTGCCTGTTCAAATTTTTCAGCAGCAATATCTAATTGAGCAGATGTATCTGAGAAACCATATCCACGGTTGACTAAATCCCTTGAATCAAATGTAGTGTCACATAATGGAACTGGAACACCCATAATACTTCTTGATGTAACCTTTACATCAACTGATTCTTTAACAGATAAAGCAGTTTTTTCTACAGCTAAATCACCCATTTCAATTTGAGCTAAGGTTAAAGCTTCATATGCTTCTTTGAGGATCTTTTCTACATCGGAACGAGCGCCTTTAACTCTGTCTAAAATATCAAAAAACTCTTTGATTAAAGCATCACGTTTTTCTTTTAAAAGACTGTGACCTTTAACTGCAAGGTTTTCACGTTTTTTAAGAGCGAGTAACTCCATACGAGTAGGATTAATACCCTCTAAAATTTCTTCTGCCATAATATCCTCCTTTATAAAAGTTGGATAGAACCAAAGATTTAAAAATTAATTTAAATCTAATCTTTAAGGTGTTCTTCAATAAATTCGTCTTTAACACGTTTAAGTTCAGTTCTTGGTAAGATTTTAAATAAGTCCCAACCAAGATCCAAAGTTTCTTCAATGCTTCTATCTTCATCTTTGGATTGAGTTACGAATTTGTCTTCAAATTGTTGAGCAAATTCTAAGAAACTTTTATCCCTGTCTGTAAGAGCTTCTTCACCAACTACAGCTACTAAATCTCTTAAATCACGACCTTCAGCATAAGCTGAATACATTTGGTCAGATACACCACTATGGTCAGGTCTGGTTTTACCTTCACCAATACCTCCACCCATTAAACGAGATAATGATGGAAGTACATCTACAGGTGGGTAAATACCTTTCCTGTGTAAATCCCTACTTAATACAATTTGTCCTTCTGTAATATATCCAGTTAAATCTGGAATAGGGTGAGTAATATCATCTTGAGGCATGACTAAGATAGGCATTTGAGTAATGGAACCTTCTTTACCTTGAATACGTCCTGCTCTTTCATATATACCTGCTAAATCAGTATACATGTATCCAGGATAACCTCTTCTTCCAGGTACTTCGTCCCTAGCAGCGGAAATTTCCCTTAATGCTTCACAGTAGTTTGTTAAATCGGTTAAGATAACAAGTACATGCATACCTAATTCGAAAGCAAAGTATTCTGCAGTAGTTAAAGCCATTTTAGGAGTTAAAATCCTTTCAATAGCAGGATCATCTGCTAAGTTCATGAATACAGTTACTTTTTCAAGTGCTCCTGTTCTTTCAAATTCTCTCATAAAGAAGTTAGCTTCCTCGTGAGTAATACCCATTGCACCGAAAATTACGGTAAATTCAGTGTCTTCACCAACTACTTTAGCTTGTCTTGCAATTTGTGCTGCAAGTTCATTGTGAGGTAAACCAGATCCTGAGAAAATAGGAAGTTTTTGACCTCTTACTAAAGTGTTCATTCCATCAATAGTAGAAATACCAGTTTGGATGAAATCTGCAGGATATTCCCTTGAAGTTGGGTTCATAGGGTTACCGTTAATATCCAATTCTTTTTCAGGAATTATTTCTGGACCACCGTCAATAGGTTTACCAGTACCGTTAAAGATACGGCCCATCATATCTCTGGAAACTCCGATTTTAGCAGTTCTACCAGTGAATCTAGTTTTAGTATTTTTAGTGTTTAAATCATCTGTACCTTCAAAAACTTGAACAACAGCTACATCATTCCTAACTTCTAATACTTGTCCACTTCTTTTTTCTCCGTTAGGTGTTTCGATGTCTACAATTTCGTTGTAAGCTACACCTTCAACACCTTCAACAACCATTAAAGGACCAGAAACTTCAGTGACTGTAGTGTATTCTCTTGTTTTAATATCAGTATTCATATTTATACACCACCCATTTGGTCTACAACATTAGCTTTAATATCTTTGATTTTAGCTTCAAATTCTTCAGCAGGAATATATTTCATTCTTGCAATTTCTTCTTTAACAGGTAAAGCATCTATTTTCTTGATATCTCCACCTCTTGCAACAGCAGCTTGAGCTTCTTTGTTGAATAAAAGAATGGTTCTTAACATGTCTGCTTGTTTTGCAGGAGGACAGTAAGTATCAACATCATCAAATGCATTTTGTTGTAAGAAGTCTTCTCTTAACATACGGGAAGTTTGTAAAACAACTTGTTGGGAATCAGGTAAAGCATCTGGACCAACTAATTGTACAATTTCTTGGAGTTCAGATTCTTCTTGGAGTAAAACCATAGCTTCATCACGGTTAGATCTCCAATCTTCACCAACAGTTTCCTTCCACCAATCTTGGATACTGTCCACATATAATGAATAACTTTGTAACCAATCAATAGATGGGAAGTGACGTTTATCTGCAAGAGATGCATCTAATGCCCAAAATACTTTAGTAATACGTAAGGTGTTTTGGGTAACAGGTTCGGATAAATCTCCACCAGGAGGTGATACTGCACCTACTACACTAATAGAAGCTTCTTTAGGTTCAGTTCCAATAGTGGTTACTCTTCCTGCTCTTTCATAGAACTGTGCAAGTCTAGATGCTAAGTATGCAGGGTAACCTTCTTCACCAGGCATTTCTTCAAGTCTTCCAGAAATCTCCCTCATAGCTTCAGCCCATCTTGAGGTTGAATCAGCCATAAGTGCTACATCGTAACCTTGGTCTCTGAAGTATTCTGCAATAGTAATACCGGTGTATACACATGCTTCACGAGCAGCTACTGGCATGTTAGAAGTGTTAGCAATAAGAACAGTTCTATCCATAATAGGATTACCAGTTTTTGGATCATCGAGGAATGGGAATTCAGTAAGTACTTCTGTCATTTCGTTTCCACGTTCTCCACATCCAATGTATACAACAATATCAGCATCTGCCCATTTAGCTAATTGTTGTTGAGTAACAGTTTTACCTGAACCAAAAGGACCAGGAATAGCTGCAGTTCCACCTTTAGCTACAGGGAAGAAAGTATCTTGTGCTCTTTGACCAGTTACAAGAGGTATATCCGGATCAAGTTTTCTTGTGTAAGGTCTAGCTTTCCTTACAGGCCAGATTTGTAACATTTGAACTTTTTCGACGTTTCCTTCTTCAGTTTCAATTTCTGCAATATCGTCTATTACAGTGTAATCTCCATCCACAATACTTTTTACAGTACCGGAAACAGTTGGAGGTACCATAATTTTATGTACTACAGCTGAAGTTTCATTTACTTCACCAAGAACATCTCCACCAGTAACTTTATCTCCTACAGCTACAGTTGGTTTAAATGTCCATTTTTTCTCTTTGTTAATAGAAGGTACTTGGACACCTCTAGCAATGAAATCTCCGGTTTTCTCTTTAATAACTTCAAGAGGTCTTTCAATTCCATCAAAGATGGATCCCATAATACCAGGACCAAGTTCTACAGATAATGGTCCTCCAGTACTTTCTACTACTTCACCAGGTTTTATCCCAGCGGTTTCTTCATATACTTGAATGGTAGCAGTGTCACCTTCGAGTTCAATAATTTCCCCGATAAGTTTAGAATCACCTACTTTTACCATTTCATGCATTTGAGTCCCTCTCATCCCATCTGCAAGGATAACCGGACCAGCAATTTTGATAATGTTTCCTTCAATAATCATTTGATATCTACCCCAATAACTCGTTTAATAAGAGCTCTCATTTGATCACCATCAGTTTCAGATTTACCGTTTTTATCAGGGATTTCAATAATCATTGGTACAATCTCTGAACCGAGAGTTTTTCTGATATGTTCTCTTATTTCATCAGCTATTTTATCTGTAATAATAATAATTGAAAAATTATTTTCAATTAACTCATCAAGAGCTTGTTCAGCTTCTTCTTTAGTATTTACAATACGTCCTTCTCTTACTCCACCAAGTCTAAAACCGGTGACAGTATCTAAATCTCCAATAACAGCAACAGAACTCATAATATCACTCCATAATTAACATATGAAATCATACAAGCAACTCCGGAATCTTACTATCTGGAAATGCTTCTTCTCTTTTAGCTCTTGTAATGATTTTTAAGTTCTTAATTTCTTTCTCTTTACCACTTAAAAATCCTATAATTGGACCTACACCTAATGGTTTTTCTAAAGATAAGGAATGTGAATATTCAACAAAATATGTATCTAGAGCTTTTTCAAATACAGCAATAGATTCCCCATTATTGTATTGAGCTAAAGGCTCAGAAAGTATTTCACTGTATTTAGTTCCTTCTAATGAAGAAATAACTCCTTCAACATTATCAGATTCCATTAAATCTTTGAGTTTCCATTCTCTTAATTGATAACCTTCACTAATTAAGAAAGGACTAATTGAATCATAAGCTAAACCATTTTCTTTAGCTCTTATAATTAATTTAAGATTATCCATATCTACCTGGGTTCCAATATATGAATACATTGCTTCAGTATTGTCATTTCCTGGAACTTTAGTTGAGTGTAATAATTTATGTAAATAATATTTATCTAATGCATTTGTAAATGGTAATAAAGAACCTTGTTCCTCATATTCTGGAATAGCATCAGTTAAAACATCAGCATATTCGGTTCCATCTAATCCTGCAATAACATCAGTTACAGAACCTGCATCAACTAAACGATCTAAGTCTTCATATAATGAACCGGAAGGAAGTAACAAATTAGATGTTTGTTCATTATTATATCCTACTTCTTTAGCAGTTAATAATGCTTTAATATTAGCAATATCAGTTTTAGTAGCTAAAACATCAAATGAATCCTTAATTTCATCAGGTGCAATAGTTGCAAGATATTGATAAGTATCTGCAAGATGTGTATCTAATGATTTTTCAATTGAGTATTCATTTATGTATGGAGCATAATCTGGTAATCCTCTTAAATAATTTGTAAGCTCATCAATAGAATCGGTTTCTATGATTTCTGACATTTGTTTATCATCTAAAAGTCTACCTTTTCTTGCTCTGACCTTAGCAATAGGGTTGAGATAAGGATAAATATCTAATATAGGTCTACTAGTAACAACAACTACAACAGCACCAACAATCAATATTGCAATAATTACACCTACAAGGAGTAATTCATTAGAAAGTCCTAATTGTGTTATTAAAGTAGCTATTTCATCAGCCATATATTCTCACTCCTATCTAAATAATATTTGAGCAACTTCACTACGTAATGATTGTTTGAATCTAGATTCCCTAGCTTCAATAGTATTATTTACTTCGATATCTCCATTTTTAGTTTTAACAATAGCTCCACCAATAGTGTCTATTGGCTCACCAAATTCTAAAGTAGTAGTTACATTAGTGTCAGAAGATATATTACTAGCCATAGAACTTAAAGCACTTTGAATTTTAGTTTTATCTGCTTCTTTAGTTTGAACGATTAAATCTCCACCGCCAATTTCAACAGCAGCTTCTTTTATTAATTTATTTAATGCTTCCACATATTTTGGATCAGCAGTAGATGCTAAATCTTTTAAATCGTCCATAGCTTTATCGAAAGCCATTTCGATAACTTCTTCTTTAGCCCCTAACTCATCTCTACGTTGATTCATTCTAGCTTCAGAGATAATTTGTTGATGTCTCATGTTAGCTTGTTTTTCACCATTAGCAATAATTTTAGCTGATTCTTTATCTGCATCAGCTTGTCCATTTGCTATTATAGCATCTGCTTTGGTTTGAGCTTCTTGAATTATTCCATCAGCTTTAGTTTGAGCCTCAGAGTTTATGTTAGAGACAATTTTATCTGCCCCAGAACTCATTTCTTGACCTCCTAATCACTTATAATATTCCACCGAATACCATGAGTAAGATAGCAATCAAGAAACCGTAAATAGCCTGAGTTTCAGGTAATGCTGAGAAAATAATACCTCTTGCGAACATATCATCATTTTCAACAATTGCACCTACAGATGAACCTGCAACAATACCTTGACCCATACCGGAACCAAGACCTGCAAATCCAACAGCAGCACCTGCACCAATAGCAACAATACCTACAGCAGTGGATAATCCTTTACCTCCACCACCAAGTAATCCTGAAAATACTAATAATAAGATAGCAATCAAGAAACCGTAAATAGCCTGAGTTTCACACAAAGCTGCAAAAATAATACCTCTTGAGAACATATCCCCATCTTCAGCAACAGCACCTACAGAACCTGCAGCTGCCATTCCTTGACCTAAACCTGATCCTAAACCAGCGAAACCGACTGCTACACCAGCACCAATAGCTGCTAAAGCAGTTCCTAAGACAATTTCTACCATAATTTATTTCTCCTTAAATTATATCATAATTTTGAAATTAATTTTATTTTTAAATATTAAAATTGTAAATGAAAAAATCTATTTGTTAAGTTTTGTAAATTTCCTACCTGCTTTGAAAGCCTCAAATCTGTTTTTTCCACCCATGAAGAATTGAGCAAAGAATTCAACATAGTTAAGACGTAATGCATTAACACCAGCACCTAAAGTTTGGAAAAGCCAGTTAAATATATGACCACCAATGAATACAATGATAGCGAGAATAATTCCAATATATGGAATCATAGTACCACACATTACAGTAAGAATGTTTACAGCCATTGCAATACCTGCAGTAGCTAAACATAATGCAAGTAACCTAGCAAATGAAAGGACATCTCCCATATAACTGAAGAAATCCATAATTCCATAAGCTCCTCCTCCCCAGAATAAGAGGCCGAAAGCAGCGATTATGAAAATAGCTCCAATTATTATTCCAATCATTCCAATTGCAGGTAACATGTATCCAAGTGCTAAGAATACAATACCAATTTCTAAAACGAACCAAACAATTTGATTAGTCCAAGCATCTTTTTTATTACCATATCTGTAATTGTTGATTGCACCTAAAAGGAAACCAATATTAAGATAGACTAAACCAAGAGCAATTGCAATAACTAAAATTACTGCTGCATTGGTAAATGCATCTAAACAGGTAGTTGGAAGTGCTCCCATACCTAAGACTCTAGATGAGAAATCTCCCAATAGACCGTTGGTTAAAAGACCTAAAAGTATAGCCCATAAACTTGAAGCCATAAATATTTTACCAAAGTCTTTTGAGGTTTCGCTATTTCTTCCAAGACCTCTATATAATACAAAGTATCCAACTAAAAAGTTTAACAATCCATACATTGCATCAGTTAAACAGAACCCAAAGAATAATGGGAATGTAATAGCTACAAATAAAGTTGGATCAACCTCATTATATTTTAAAGGTGAATACATATCAACTAATATTTCATATGGTTTAACGTATCCAGAGTGATTTTGAAGAACAGGTACATCTTCACTGTCATCTGGAATTTCTTCTTCCTCTATAACACAATATCCATCACTTGCAGTTTCAATAAGTTTTTTAGTTTCTTCTGCTTTTTTAACTGGTACCCAAGCTTCAAATACTTTAGAGTTTTTAGTTTCACCGAAACTAGTGTAAATCTCATTTTTATCTTTTTCATTCTCTAATTGTTCTTTTAAAGCTAAGATATCGTCATCCCATTTTTTAGCAAGCTCTTTAAATTGAGCTTGTAACTGGGTTTTTTCATTAGCAATAGCAGATAACCTAGCATTAGCGTTAGCAATGAAATCAGAAGGTTTACCTTCCATACCACTAACATCTAAATTATCAAAACCGAATTTTCTAAGTGTAGAATAGACAGTGTCTTTATATTCATTAGAACTAACTACAATAAAACTATTAAAAGCTTCATCAGAATTAGTTTCATCAATTACAATTTCATCAGTTATTTTATTCAATTCTGCTTTTACTTCAGAAGCAGATTCAACAGCAATCCTTCCAACTATTGTTGAAGTAGTATTAGTGTCTGCTAAAATACCTAAGTCATAATTAAAGTTAATTAATTTTTGAGCAACGGTAATTTTAGAATTTAATCTACTTGCTTCAGTGTCGAGAGCGGATAATTTATCCTGTACTGGAGATATTTCAGTACTAGCATCATCTAAAACAGATTCTGCATAGATTATCAATGCGTCAGTATCCATCGGTTCCACATTTTTAGGAACAATCAATTCTGGATTAATTAATGAATGAATCTTATCTTTCTTACTTGTATTAAACATTAAAGCATTTGCAATTGCATCGGAAAGACTAGTTGTTTTCATTAATAATGATGATATTCTACCAGTTTTAGATGTGGATTTAGCAGGAGTTAATAGTTCCCCAATCTCAGGATCTTGTTGAATACGTTCTGAAATATCATCAATTTGAACAGTACCTGCCTCATGTAATTCACTAATTATTGAAGGAGCATACTTATCCAAAGTGACTATTTTAAGTTTACGCATTCTTTCAGTTTGAAACATTATCTCACACTACAACAATTTTTCAACAATAACAGAAGCTGCTTCATCAACATTCACTGAAGATTTAGCTTTAATAGACTCAACATTTTTTTCAGATTGAGCTTTAATTTGTTCAGCCTCTTTTTTAGCTTCTTCTTCTGAATTTAAAACAGTGACCTCAGCCTCATGTGATGCATTACTTTTAGCTTCTTCCATTAATTGGTTAGATTTAGCAGTAGCTTCATTAATTAAATCTTCAGATTTAACTTTAGCATCTTCCACTACTTGAACAGCATCACTTTCAGCCTTTTTAATCATTGAGATAGCCTCTGATATTTCTGCCATTTTTTATCACCATGGTATTTAAAATTTTATCTAGATTATAATACGCGATTTTAAATAAAAATCCAACTCTAAATAAAACACATAAAGTTCATTAATAAAATTCAATAAGTTTCAATTTATTAATACAAAAAGATTTTTAAAAAAAAGTTAAAAAAATTACTTCTTTTTACTACTATGATAAAAATATCCTAGTAATCGTGGAGGTAATTTCTTCATATATGCTAAAATTGAAATAGCAATCAAAACAATACCAAATACTAAAAAAACATAATTATAAGGATTTTCCAAAAACATATAACCTAAAATAGCGAATAATATGCCTTCACAAAATAACATAGCCTTATTCCATTCTGGTCTATATGAGACCAATGGAAACGCTACTCCCACTAAACAAACAAGTACAGCAGTAGCTAAGTTTTCACTAGTAAAAGGTTCGCCTAGATAAAATGGAGCTATTGCTAAGCTAATCATAACAAATAAGAAAACAATTGAGTATACTTGCATCCTTTTTTGATAAGTCATCTGAACCATATTATCTACCTAAAAACCTATTTTATACTAAAAATAATTTTCTCTTATTTATCATATTATTAATGTATTAATTTATTTAATTTTTAATATAATAAATTAACTATTATTTCCTAAAAAATTAGAAAAAAATATTGAAAATAAAAATTTTAAAATATTAAAAATTTACAATTAAAATTTTGTTTAAGATAATTTAAATATTTTTTTAAAAAAAATATGATAGTTAAGAATGAAGAATAAATAGAGTTTTAAGAGATTTCCTATAAAGACTTAAACAAATACTAATAATGTATATAAAAAATTATATGAAAAATTAATAAATACAGTATACTGTCCATTTAATAAAATAATGAAATAAAATAAGCTTACAATAAAAAACACAAAGAATTAAAAAAATTATTTATGAAAATAATAAAAAAATCTATAAAACAATGTTTTTGAAAAAACATGTTAAAATAATAACTACCATATATATGAAATATGTAAAAAACCAATAAGAAAATAGTTTTTTGAAATTTTAGAAAGAATCTCTAAAAATTCAAGGATAGTTTCTAAAATCTTTAAGAAAACTTTAAAGAAATTAGTAAAAAAAACTCAACTAAAATAGTTTATAAAAATCTTAAGAAATTCAAAAAGGAGTTTAAGAAAATTAAGAAAATGAACCCCTGTCTAAATCAATTTCATTAAACTCATCGAAATCCAATTTTTCACCATCATTTTCAAGTTTTGTTGTAATTAAAACATACTGGGAATTTCTATAAAAAGCATATAAAAATAGGACTAAATTTCCAAATAGAAACCATGCAGTGAGAGTAGCTGCAAGTATAATGCAAATTAAATGAGCTACCCAATTGCCATATGCCCTCTTATAAAGAAATGAAAAATTATCATCATATGAATGTAATTTAAAATTGTTCTCCTCAAGAAGATCTGTAAATTTATCTAATTCTTCTTTATTTTTAGCATGTATTGTAAGAGGTCTCATCATCTCAACTACTTAATATCTTTTTAAAATAAACAATAAAACTAAAATACCCATCAATTAAAGATTAACAAATTCAACATTGACAAACTTAACATTCAATTATATCCTTAACTGATTAATAAAACCCGAGGAAATAATATTAAAAAACCGATAGGTGAAATAATTAATACTCAGATTAAATATATTCACTTATATCATTGGCTGTTTTTTTATCTTGAATTCTTGGACCTGCATCAACATGTCCTAGTGGAGTAAATAATAATGGAGCATATTTATCTGAGTTAATTAATTCCTCAGCTGCATCTGGATTAAATGCACCAACATAACATGTGCCTAATCCTAAACTTGTTGCTGCAAGAATGATATTATCCATGACAATAGTCCCATCGATATCAGCAAAGTTTTTATTATCATACCTACGTGTCCAAGCATCTTCTTTTGAAACTGCAACACACAATACAATTGGTGCTTGTAAGAACCATTCTGAGGGATAAACCTTCTTAAGAGCCCCCCTATTTTTATTTGTGTCAATTACATAAACCTTAAAAGGTTGAAAATTTACTGCAGTAGGAGCTTTTGCAGCTACATCTAAAATTTTATCTAAGTCTTCTTTACTAACTTCCTCATCAGTGAATCCACGTACACTATATCTTTTATCAATTACATCAAAAAAATCCATATTGACCACCATTAAATTATTTTCTATTATTTACTTGTTTATTTTCAAATCCTGTGTAAGTGATATCATCTAATTCACAGAATCTTCTAAACTCTTCCTCATCCATTTTCTCCTCATAACTATGGGCAACCAAACCTGGGAGTCTGCCTATCATAAATACCCCTATACCTAACTCAGGATTAAAACCTAAATCTGAAAGAATAGCTCCATTAATACCATCCACATTTAAGGATATGCCCTTCCTTTCCCTCAATAATTGTTCCATACTCAACGCAAGTTTAACGTGTGGACCTAAACTTCCCTCTTTAATAACCAAATCAATTAATTTACGTGCTCTTGGATCCTTATCATGGTATCTATGACCAAAACCTGGAACCTTCTCATGTTTTGAAATCTTTTCACATACAATATCCAATGCCTTATCTGTAATTTGGGGGTCATCCAAATCAGGATCTCCAGATATATGTAAACTGTTAATTCCATCCTGATACATTATCATGACTTTCTCAATAGCTCCAGCATGATGATATCCAAAGGATAGCAAACCGCCAGCAACTGCATTATTAATTGGAGAACCACTTGAAGATATAATCCTTGCAGTCTGAGTACTTGGAGGTGTTACACCATGATCACAGAAGGAAACAAGTACATGATTTAATAATCTGCCTTCTTTTTTACTAGGTAATTTACCTAAAAGTAATAAATATACCATTTCACTATAACTTAGATGTTCTATTAGATCTACTTGATTATAACCTCTTGTAGAAATCTTATTAGGTTCTACCTTAGTAATTGCAGTAGTAAGATTATGTTCTGGAATTTTAAACTTATTATGTACTTTTTTATTCTCCAAGTTTATGCCTCACATTAGTTTATAAGATAATATAAATATCAATATCTAAATTTATAAAACTTACCTCTTAAAAAATAGAAATTATATTTTAATTGTTGAAATACGAGGTTCAACAAAACAGCAGGGTCTTGCACATACTATCCTAACACCACTTGCCCTTTGAGGACCGATATTTAAAAATGTCCCTAAAACAGTAGTATGACCTTTAAGACCCATAGGACCAATATTTAATTTGTTTAATTCATTTGTAATGAAGTTTTCAGTGTTACTTTGGTAATTTAAATTACCATAAACCATAGCCTTTAACATTAGATGACTTGCTTCATAATGACTTCTCCCAATACCAATTGCAGGAATGGAAGGTGTGCAGCCCAACATTTTAAGAGATTCCTTAAGCCAATCAATCGTTTCATTTATTACGATTTTTCTATCATGCTGATGATAAACCCTATATGTTTTAGAACGTATTTCAGGTCCACCACCTAAAAGTAATATATGAATATGTATCTGATTTTCTAAATCCCTGGAATAACTCCTATTATTCTTATCAAAGGAATCAATGGAAATAGGTGCAGGTAACATCATGGAAGGCTCATCATATAATCCTTTAGATTGCTCAATTCGCTCTAAAGGATTTCCTTTAACAGCCATAGGACGTCCAGGTAAATCATCCAAACCTTGTTTCAAGCCTTCCTTAATATCTCTTATAAATCCTTCAGGAAGGGATCTGTTCTCACCTAATTCTACCAATATATGAGGAATACCTGTATCATCACATAATGGGAGTTTTCTTAAAGATGCGATTGATTCGTTTCTAATCATTTGTTCCAATGCCCATACTGCATTATCATTAGAAAGTTCCTCCTCTAACTTTAAAGCTCTTTTAAATCCGTCAATTCTATCCTGACTATAAGTAGTACTGGCTTTAATAACCCCATCTGCAATCTTATTAATTAAAGACATAATTCACCATAATATTTTAAATAACTAAACCATTAACGATTAAATTTCAGGAACAGCCAAATCCTTTGATGCTTGAGGTGAGATTACCGCATCAGGACAGTATTTATCTATTATCCTTTTTACAAGCTCTACTTGTTTTACTCTTTTTACTGCATCCTGACTTGTTGTATCCCAGGAATGTGTTTTTGCAACAGAACCTCCCGTTTTAAGATAAATTGGAGCCGCCACTTTTATCATGCTTGGAACCTCATAATGACGTATAAAACCTCCAGAGGATTTAGGGTTTTCTGTATGAACATCCATAGGTATATTAATAGCAGAACGTATAGATGCAAGCATAGGTATTTGAAGATCCCTTACAGGATTTAAAGAATTAAGACCAATTGATTCAAATAGTTTAGCACTTGCAGGATTTGAACAGCCTGCATGGGCAGACAATTTAAAGTGTAACGTTTTTGGAAGTTGGCCCTCATTTCTCATTTTAGATAAAACATATAAAAGACCCTCATCATATAATAGTATTCCACGGACTCCAAGAGAGACTGCCCTTTTAACATCCTCAATTGCATAAACTAGATTGTCATAACCTCTAAGCCTATATCCTATACGAATACCTTCCTTGGTATGAACACTTGCACTTGTATCATAAGTTGCCCTTGGACCTACAGCTAAAAACAGTTCCACTCCATTAGATCCTGCTAAATCAACCATTCGGCTAATTTCATCATCGGTTAAAAACATGATTCCCTTAGTCTGTGTAATTCTATGAATAAAAATATCTTTTTGTTTACAAGTTTTTAAAACTGTTTCAAGAGCATTTACAGATTGAATTCCAGGTATTTCTAATCTATACTGACCTTTATCATTAAAACACTTTGAAGACACATAATTAGAATCTTGTTCTTCAATACCTAATCCTTTTAAGAAATTCTTTGTATCATCCATCATAATATTTCCCCGATTTAACTTATCATCAAAATTAAATTCCATTATTCATAAGAATCAATTAAAACATTAATTAACTCATCCATCTTTGAAGATTCCATATAATCAATCTTATTTAATTTTTGAACCCCATAAGTTGGATTTAATTTTCTGAATTTATCGATAACCTCTCCAGGACTTACTGGATTATGTTTATTTCCTTTTGAATAGATGGTAGTGTGTTCAAATGCCCCACCTCTAAAACTTTCATTTAGATTAATTTTAACATTAGCCGGACGGGCACCTGCCTCTAAAGAATCGAATTCTTTTTTATCATGAATAATGATTTTAGGAGCCAAGATTTTAATCTCTTTAACCTTCTCATCCTCAACCTCATCAATATCCTTAAAAAGACCATCCTCAATTAAATAATTAATCTTTGTAAGACCAACCTCACCACATACCAACGCAATGGCCACCGCATATGGAAGTGATTGCCTTAATTCTTCTTTATTATGAGGTTTATAATTATCATGTTCTGATGCAATCTTATATGTGAATATTTCAACGGATTCGATTACATCGTATTGTTTTTTAATTATATTATGCAAATACAAGCTTGACTCAATAGCTGAGTGAATATGTCTACAGAAAGGATATAGTTTAAAGTAAACATCACTAGTTTGAAGGAATTTACCGAAATCATTCATATATCTGTTAATCTTATTTGAATTGACTTCTTTTAATGTCTTACCAGAACGTATATCCCCTATTGCCATGGCCTTCAGGAAACCCTCATCACCATCGATGATAGACTCGGGACCTGTAAATCCATTATAGGCCAAGAATGCAGAAACGATTCCTGCCCTTGCAGCATTACCTGAGTGAAAAGCTTTAGCCATAGTTCCCTGATGATCTGATTCTAAAAGTCCTGCAGACTGTGTTCCGCAAAGACCTAAACATTGTATTGTTTGATAAAAGTTTAATCTTAAAATCTTACTTGCAACGGCACCAGACACATATGTACCTATTGTTCCGGTTGAATGAAATCCTTGATTTCTATGATTGGGATTTGCAATGGAACCAATCAATATTCCGGTTTCATAACCTGCAAGAATAGCTTCTATAAATTCCTTACCATTAACCTCTAATTTACGGCTCAATGCAATGGCAGTCGAAAATGCGACGGTTCCAAGATGTACAGATGCCACATCATGACCATCATCCAAATCAAGAACATGTGAGGAGGTACCTAAAAACATTGCATCAGTTAAGATTGAATTATCATAATTATGGTCCATAAGACTAAATGAATCTTTTAAAATCTGAGGAGCCATTTCATTGCGTCCCCTTAAATATACACCAATATAATCAATAAAAGCTAGTTTAATCTGTTTTAAAGCATCATCAGATATATCTTCATATTTTAAATTTACAATAAAATCGGCAATTTTCTTTACAATCATAAAAAACACACAGACTAATTAGATAAATAATTTTTAAAAATGATTAATTAAAATAATATTAATATTTTGTAAACTATATTAATTAAATTTTTAGTTATAATATTAATAATAATAAAAACCCATTTAAATAAACAAATATCTAAAAATAGCCTCAATATAATTTAGATTATGGAGATAATTGGAGATTATATAATAAAAAATAAAAAAATCAATAAAACAGCTGAAGATTTAAAAAAAAAAATTATAATATCATAAGATTAAGATTAAAATCATTAAAAATAGTAAAATAAAAATAAAAAAACAGCCAAATATTTAAAAACAACCCAATGCATTAAATTATGAGGATATTTGAAAATCATATAATAGCTTATTAAAAATAGCCAAATCTTTAAAGATTGCTTTAAAATAGTTTAAATTTAAAAATAATAAAACATAAACCTAATTCAAAATAAAAGGAAAATAAAATTAAACCCGACTTAAATAAAAAATAAATTAATATTTAATTATTTAAATGGTTTTTAAAGATATGTCCGTCCCTTACCACCAATTTGATATTGTCTTTATTTTTAATATAGGATATATCATCTAAAGGATTTTTATCTGTAAGAATTAAATCAGCATCATGATGTAGTCTAACTGAGCCAATCCTATCATCCAGACCTAAAAATTGGGCTGCCTTATAGGTACCTGCACTTATTGCCTCCTTTTCACTCATGCCGATTTTAGTTAAATTCTCAAGTTCACCTAAATTAATACCATGATCCACTACACCACAATCTGTACCCATTAAAAGATTTACACCTTCCTCATATGCGGTTGTAATATTCTCAGAATGTACCTTGACAACATCCTTAAGTTTTTTAATATTGCCCTTATTAACCCTATAGGATTCATTGGGATTTTTATATAATTCCTTATGGACAAGTAAAGTTGGAATTATACTCATATTATGCTCTTTAATCTCTTTTGCCGTTTTTCTATCTACAAAAGTACCGTGTTCTATTGAGGATACACCTGCTGCAATACAGTTTCTCATCCCTGCTATTGAATGAGAATGTGCTGCTACTTTAAGATGATTAGCTCTTGCCTCATCAACTATGGTTTTTAATTCTTTTTTATTGAATTGTGGATTTTGTGGGAAACCGTAAGCACTTAAAACTCCACCTGATGCCATGACTTTAATAAAATCTGCTCTTGCACCAATACAATCCCTTGTCATTTTAAGTACATTACTTTCACCGTCTCCAATACATCTAGGCATTCCAGGATAAGATATTCTCATATCATGACCTGAAGGTTCTGTATAATCAAAATGACCTCTTGTAATAGATAAAGGACATACACTAATAAGGGTCTTAGGTAGTGGAAATCTAAATTGTTCTGATTCTCTTTTAAATCCGATATCTGCAAGACCACAATCCCTGACTGTAGTTACACCACATTCAATGGTATCCTTTCCATTTATAAGACCATTATAAAAATAGGTAGATAAGGGATTTCTCATATTATCCTCATAATGAAAACCATTAGCCATCAAATGAGTGTGTAAATCAATAAATCCTGGAAGAATATACTGATTATCCCCATCAATAACCTTAACATCATCATCAACTTTTATGTTTCTTGAAATCTCTTCAATTTTCCCATCACTAATCAAGATAGATGTATCTAAAAGATCATTGTAAGTTGAATCTATGACTATCACATCTCTTATTAATATATCATCCATAAAAACACCATTTTTATAAAGCTTATAATTAATTATAATATATTTAAAATTAGTTTTATTAGTTTCTATAAGATTATTAATATTTTATAAAAAGATTATTTTAAGTCTTAAATTATAAGATTTGAAAATAAAAGAAGATTAAAACGTAAACTATAACCTATCAATTTTTTATTCCTAAATTATAAGATTTGAAAATAAAAGAAGATTAAAACGTTTAAACTATAACCCATCAAAAAAAAGACATTTAATACTTATTTTTAATTTAAGCGATTTTAAATTTAAAATTGAATCTTTAAGAAAATTAATTTAAAAAATAAGATTTAAAAAGAGGGTTTAAGAATATTTAGATTGCACCTGTACCCATTAATACAAGTTGAGCAATAGTAGCAGAACCTATAAATGTACCCAATATAACAAAACAGGTAACAATAGCTCCTCTCCAACCTAACTTTTTAAATTGATCCCAATCTCTTCCAATTGAAATACCAACATAACCAAGGTATACAGTAACGATTGAAGTAAGTTCAACATTATTAACATAGGTTACAATGATTGGAGATAATGGACACCAAGGCATTGAAAGAAGCATACCTATTATACTTACATATAAAATTGAGGATATATGATGTGGAAGTACACGCTCTAAAACAACACTAGCAAATGCCATAGCAGATAGGATCAACATTCCAACAAATGTAAAGTAAAATGATCTTCCTGTTGAAACACAATTTCCACAGGTTACAATAAATGAAAAGATTACAAATAGAATAATCCAATCACTAACCCTTTTCCATGTAATCTTATTGATTTCTTTACTTAAATCATGGTTTTTCATATCCTCGTCTTCATAACTTTGAGAGGGTATTGATGCAGAAGTAGTCCTACCAATCTTAGGTTCCAGCCAATAATATAATTTTTCAGTTACAGGTATTCCAATAAACATTGTAAGATAAATACCGAAACAGAAAGAAATTAGATTTGAAAAACCTGAAAATGCCATTATGGTATCTTTCATATCTGGAAAGATTGCAGTTAAAGGTGCAAGTGCAGCTGCATTCATACTTGCACTACCAACACCACTTGCCATTGCAAGAGCATAAGGGTGGAAAGGTAAAGAGGTAGAAAGACTTGAAACTAAACTAATAAAAACAGTACCAATAATAGTACCTATAACATAAACAGTTAAAACCCCCCTGGTTTCAGGAGATTTTGTACCATATTTATCAAGAATCGTACCAATATTAGGTTCCCTACAAATAGAACTTGTCATACCGATACTTTCTCTTTTAAATCCTAAAAGAAGAGCGATTGGTAAAGCAAAAAATATAGTTCCTAAATTACCAAATTCCTGTAATATAATAGCTGGACCTACATCAAATAAAAGCTTTAAAGCTTGACCACTTGACACTGCTAATTTAGCAAGAAGCGGAGTCATAAATAATAACATTAATCCTTCTGCAACTTTTGATTCATGATTTCCAATAAAAGTAATTGGTTTTGCAAGATAAAAAGCCAATCCTATAACCATTGCATAAAGTAATGGCATAATAACAATACTTACATTACCACCCAGATTGAATTTCTTCATACCAATCCATTCAGCAATGATAACCAAAAATAGTACTACAATATGTAGTTTATATTCCATCCATGGTCTTATTTTACGATCCTGAGATGTTGATTCCTTACTCATAAATATACCCTAATAAAAATTTAAAAAAATAATATTAAATTTAGGAGTTATAATATTATTCTAAAATAAATTAAAATATTATTTATTCTTTTAATTTATAAACTAATCTATTTTAGAAAATAAAATTCCCTAAATGTGAATAAAATTTAGTATAAAATGCAAAAAATGAATAATACTTCTTATTTTGAGAACATATACTTAAAACTAAATAGAATATAAATCCATTAGAACAAAAAGTAAATAATGAATCAATTATAAAAAATACTAAAATAAAGTCCATAATCCCCAAAAACATAGAATTCAAACAGGATATTAATAAAAATAACCAATATAAAAAGATTAAAAAAAATTAAAAATTAAGGACTTTAAGAATTTCAAAAAGAGAATTGAATTTTTTAAAAATTCAGAAAAATAGATAAAAATTGATTAAAAAAGCTAAAAACTTCAAAAAAAATTAATATAATATATTAATATTTAAGAAAAATATTATAAAAATGAAAAAAAGATTAAAAAATATTAGACCACTAAACAAAAAGTGAAAAAACTAGACAAAAAAGGAAGATATGAATCTAATCACTTAAATTCATACGAACAAGTGGTTTTGCCAAATGCCTACGTGCAGATACAGGAGTTTCATAGAATTTTCCCTCTTTTAATTGACGACTAATTTCATAAAGAATTTTAGAGGAGTCTCTTAAAATATATCCGCAATGTTTACACTTAAATCCTTTATTATGACCTGCAGAGCTTAAGGTTTTACCACATTCAGGACATTTTGGATTTCTATAGGCAATATTATTCAATTTAAGCACTTGGAATTTTTCAATATTAAATGTGTTTTCCTTTCCAATACCACCATATAACTTAACTTTATCCTTAGGTCTTAACCTAGCAACGATTTTTCTAAAATCTTTGGTAGGTTCATAAGCAGCACATTCAATGGAACCACTTTCATCCCCAAGTGTAAAGAACAGATGTCCACCTTCAATAGTGTGAGGTTTGTCTTTAACGAAACCCTCAACAATATATGAGCTGTATTGTTTCATGGAGGCAATATCCCTAGCATCCTCCAGATGCATATCAGTATGTTGATTTGTTAAATAAATACAGTATCTTTCTACTTCCTCACCATTAATTACAATTTTTTGGGCTTTTTTAAGGCTTTCGGGATCGTTTGCTCTAATACCATAAAGTACAGGACATGGAGTATTAGGTTCAATAGCCAAATAATCGCCGTCAATATTCTCAAAGGTGTCTGTTAATTTATCCATCCTAACAACGGAATCATAATCAATATGACGTTTGGTGCCCCTATTTTCCTTTAACCTATATGCCAAAAGTTCATAGGTATAGTCTGTAAGTTTACATGACATACTTGCAATAGATCCTATAATACCTCTACCTTTTTTAAATTTATGGATTTCGGCACCGATATGCTCTGCAAATTCTTCAGCCTCTTCAATTGTAATAATTGAATGTAATGCCTTATATGCAAAAGCCTCCATTTCTTCGGTGATTTCACCGTCATAAAACACTACACCTGGATTAGTATTATCACAATCAAACATTGCAAGCTCTTCAACTGCATCCAAAATAATTTTTTTAGCCTCATTTAAATCATGATCTTTAAATTGTTCTTTAGGAAATTTAAATGAAACTCCACCATTTCCACGTGTTTTGAATCTAGCGAAAGGATTTAACCTAATGAGTCTAGGATAACCTTCAATAGTAAACCCTTTATCTTTCAATCTTTGAATTACAAGTGCACAAAGATAGGTAGTGCACATTCCATCTGGTGAATCAGTATCATCAATACCTACATAAATATAACTTATACTAACACATCCAAAAAAATTAATAATATTAATATATTGTATATTATACCTTATATAATAATTTCATAAATATCATTAATCAAGGTTAAATTAGTAAAAGACTGAAACAACAGCTAAAGAAAACACAAAAACAAAATTAAAAGATTAGAATAAAAATTAAAAATCAAATATAAAAAACAATTAAATGATGAGATACCTTTAAAAGGGGGATTTAAAAAAATAATTAGCTAATAAAAAAATAATAAAAAAGATGAATTAATTTTAGATTTACTAATTAAAAAATAGAATAAATAAATAAGGAAATTTTCAATTTATATAATATATTCACTAAAAATAAAAAATCCTTTTAAATAGAAATTACATAATATATTATAATAATATTTTTATTCATGAGGTGATTCCTATGGCTACAAGTAGGAATATATTAATTCAAGAAATAAGTCAACTATTAACTACAGAAGGATTTCAAACATCAAATGTTTATGAACAGAGCTGTTTTGATATGGTGGCTCGTCGTAAGCTTTTGCTTTTACTTATGAAAGTTCTTGTTAATATTGATAGTGTTAATGAAACCCATGTAAATGAAATTAAAAAAATATCAGAAGTTTTCTTAGGAAGTCCATTACTTGTTGGACTTAAAACAAGAAACCGTCCATTAGAAGATGATGTGGTCTATGAAAGACATGGTATTCCAGCAGTCAGTCTTGGAACATTTAAAAACATGATTATATATAACGAATATCCTGAGGTATTGGCAAACCGTGGAGGATACTTTGTTAATATTAATGGTAAGCTTTTAAGGGAATACAGGGAAGAATATTCCTTATCACTTAAAGATTTAGCTGATTTAGCTCATGTATCCCGTGAAACAATATATAACTATGAAAATGGTAAAGTTAAGGCCAATATTGAAACTGCAATCATGTTGGAAGATGTTTTAAACACAAAGATAACCTTTGATATTGATATTTTTGAACCTTATCAAAATCAAGAGGAAATAACTACTGATAAAAACAATGATCTTGCAAAATTAGGTTTCGGTGTTGTAAATACAAGTAAAACACCTTTTGATGCACTTGCAAAACTTAAGGACACCAGTCAAAATGAAAGTCCATTAATTGCAAATCTTGAGAAAAATAGAAATACAAAAACACTTAAAAAAATGGCAATACCACTTAAAGACCTATCTTTAATTACATCCTCTGATTCATTCTTTGTAATAAATAATGAAAAATTCAAGGAATCAATTGACGGTATTCCTGTAATCAAATCATGGGAATTAAAAGAAGCAGATAACTCAAGTGAGTTTATTAAAATGGTAAAAGAGAGAAAAGATACTTAAATCTTTTCTTAAGTTTACTTATTTAATAATAGACCAAATGTCTCATCGGCTTCACGTTCAGAAGCTGCACTTACAGTTACCATATCAGCATAATCTAGTTTTTCTAAAAAATCAAAGGCCTCTTTAGGTGATTGAATACCACAGGCCAATATTCTTGAAATAATTACTTTTTTATTAATTTGATTGAGCAATGTTTTTAACTCTTCCTGCTGCTCTTTTACAAAGAAATCAACATCCATTGTATATGCTATTTTATTTACTGGAACCATATAAAAATCAAATAAATCAAGGTCAATGCAATCATCAACCAATTGTCCGGATGTTTTAAAAGGATAAGATGTGATAATACCTGGGATTATATTATGATCTTTAATCTCTTCCAAAACCTTAGCAGTATAATCCCAATCATAACCGTCAACTAGAATATCATCAACCAGCATTAAAGGGGTATCATAGTTAGATAATATTTCAATATCTGTTAAATAATCAACCTCTTCTCTTGCTTTTTTAAAATTAGGTGCCAGATAATTAACATCTGTATGACCTACAGTTCCAATTATTTTCATATCTGCACCTTGACCTTTAGCAATATCAATTGCATCTAACAAACATGAATCATTAGGGATATTCATAGCCCTTACTCCCTTTTCATATGCTTTTACAATAATAGATGCTATTTTTTCAGGATTATTATAAATATCCAATTCATATAACCGTGTCCTATGTCCAAAATATCCCTCACAGGTCATAGGTGCATAACCTAAAACTGCTTTTGGAATCTCAACATCATTAAAAACTATATTATCATTAAAAATAATATCAACACCATAAAAAATTAAATTAATAAAAAAAATTTAGATATAATCTTTAGTTTAATATTAAATTATAGGATTATTAAAATTTATTATTAAACTTTAAAGTAAAAATAAAAAAAAGTGTTTGGAAATTAGAAAGGACAAACAATAAAATTAGTATAACTATTCTATTTTTTTAGCTACAACAGCTGTACCATATGCTAAAACTTCCTGCATATTTGTAGAGATTGAATCAGAATCAAGTCTTACAGATATAATACCATTAGCACCTAATTGTTTAGCATGACTAATACATCTTTCAATGGATTCCTCCCTTGACTCTTCCATCATCTGAACATACTGTTTTATCTCACCACCAAAGAGACCTTTGATTCCGGCACCTATATCTCCACCAACACCACGGGCACGAACTGTTAAACCATAAACAAACCCTTTAATTTCAACTATTTCATAACCAGGCAAAAAATTTGCACTTGATACTAAAAATTCATCTACAGAAACCATAATATCACCAATTTTGAATATTATAAAATAATATCATGTTATAAACAATATTTAAAAAATGTCCAAATGCGAGGTATTAAAATAGATTTTAGTATTTTAAATAAGGAAAAATAGCTAAAACTAATTTAAACTCCAAAAGTTTAGAAACATCAAAAATTTAAATATTAAGAATAACAAAGATTATTTTATAATATAAACTATTAATTTATATTATTTTAAATTCAATTATATTTAAATTTTACGTATAATATAAAATAAAATCTTAGAAAAAAAGTAGATTAGATAATATTTCATTAAAATAAAAGCCAAAGGCTTTTAAAAATATCTAAGATGATATTTAAAACTATTTTATCAAATTAATATTAAAACAAATATTTAAATACTATTTTAAATATGAATTTTGTTTAACTAAATAAAATAGAGCTTATTTTTTATATTATTACTTATAAAGAAATTTTTAAAATATAGGTGAAAGGATGAAAGTACTTGTTGCTGATGCAATAGATCAAAAAGGTATAGATAGACTTAAAGAAGTCGCTGATGTTGTAGTGGATACTACCATTAGTCCAGAAGACTTATTAAAAACTATTAAGGAATATGATGGAATAGCTATCAGAAGTAGAACCAAAATGACTGCTGAGGTTATTGAAGCTGCTGAAAATTTAAAAATCATTGCAAGAGCAGGTGTAGGTGTAGACAATGTGGATTTAGATGCAGCTACTAAAAAAGGTATTATGGTTGTAAATGCACCTGAATCAACTTCAATTACTGTAGCAGAACATACCATGGGACTTATGTTAGCTGTTGCTCGTAAAATTGCAATTGCTGATAAATCTACCAAAGAAGGTAAATGGGAGAAAAAATTATTTAAGGGAATGGAACTTAAAGGTAAAACCCTTGGTGTAATTGGAATGGGTAGAATCGGTTCCCAAGTAGTAAAAAGATGCCAAGCATTCGAGATGGATGCACTTGCATATGATCCATACTTACCTCCTGAAGTAGCACAAGACATGGGAGTAGAGTTAACCGATTTAGATACTGTACTTAAAAACGCAGATGTAATTACTATTCATGTACCACTTACTCCTGAAACTAACCATTTAATCTCAACCGAACAATTTGAGATCATGAAGGAAAACGCAATTATTATGAACTGTGCTCGTGGTGGAATCATTGATGAAGATGCATTATATGATGCACTTAAAAATGATAAAATCGGGGGAGCAGCACTTGATGTATATGAAACTGAACCTCCTGAAGACAGCAAATTAATGGAACTTGACAATATCGTATGTACTCCACATATTGCAGCATCCACCAAAGAAGCTCAAAAAGGAGCAGCAATAATTATTGCTGATGAAATTGCAGATTTATTTGCTGGTAAAACCCCAAACAATGTTATTAACATGCCTAGAGTAGATAATTCTGGATTAAAGGATTCTGCAAAATACTTAGAATTATGTGAAAAATTAGGTAGTTTCATTTCACAATCCATTAACGGACATATTAAAGAAGTCTCAGTTATTTATGGTGGAGAAATTAGTGAACTTTCCAATAAAGAAATATTCACAAGAACTGTATTACAAGGTATTTTAAACCCTATATTAAGCAGTCCTGTAACTGTCGTTAATGCTCCTGCAGTAGCAGAATCCAGAGGAATTTCTGTAACCGAAGGTTCCAAAAAAGATGCAAAAGGTTACGATTCATTTATTAAAGTAACTGGTAAAACTGATTCTGATGAATTCTCTGCAGAAGGAACTGTTCTCTTTGAACCAAAAATCCTAAAAGTAGACGGTTACTGGGTAGATGTAAAACCTGAAGGAAACATGTTCATTGCTAGATACAAAGATGTACCTGGAACCATTGGCAGCATTGGCACCATTTTAGGTGAAGCTAATATTAATGTTGGAGTAATGCAAATTGGAAGAGACACCGTTGGCGGAAATGCAGTAATGATTCTTACTGTAGATCATGAAATTCCTGAAGATGTCTTAGAAAAATTAGTTGCTCTCGACAATGTTCACAATGCAGTTAAAATTAAATTATAATTTTAACTTCTCTTTTTTTTATTTTCACATACTTAAATTTCAATTAAATCCACAAACCATGTTACTAATTTTTAAAGTTTTTACTAATTATATAATAACTTGCTAAGTAAAATGTCATACCAAGCAAATTAAAATTACTAATTTTATAATAATTTACTAAGTAAACAATATTTTAATATGTTCCATTTTTAATTAATATCCAAAATCTAATGATTAAGTTTATTATTTTTAGATTTAAATGAAAATAAATTATATAAATAGAAATTTATAATTAAAAATAGAAGTTTATTATTAAAATAAGATTATATTTAAAGTAAATAAAAAAATTACAAAATCTAATTAGAAAAATAGAAGTTCACTATTAATCTAAGAATCATACTTGAAATAAAACTAAAGCATGAAAACCAATCAATAAAAAATCAAGAGATATACAGATCGGTATAAAGAAAATCAACAATAAAAATCGAGAAATAAATTAAAATCAATTAAGAACAAACCAATTAATAAAAATCAAGAAATATACGAAACCAATATAAACAAAATTAGTTAATAAAAAAATATATTAAAGGAAAAGGGAATTAAAAAAAATATTAGATACCTATACTGAAAGGATTACTCTTCCTTAAAATCATCTTCGCTATTACATTTATAGTCAATATCCTGATCATTTTTTATAACAATTCTAGGAACCGGCATACCCGGCTCAAGATTAATATTAATACCACGTTTAATATCACTAGCGTTAATCTCAATTACATTATTATCATCGAGATCCTCCGGATTAATAGTTATTGGATTTTCAGCAGAATCAGATTGACCTGGTGATGGAATATAAAAAGTGTTTTTATAATTTTTTGAAAATTCATCATAATCTGTTCTTTTATGGATATCATCAAAACTTTCAAGAAACTCCTCCTCTTCATCTGAGAAATTATCATCATCTGTAAGTATATCATCCTCATCAAAGAAATCGGAAAATTCCTCTTCTTTAAGATAGGAGTAATCACCTATTTCAAAATCCATGGGATTACCTCCCTTATCATATGCTTTAAAGGTTTCAATGGTATAAGGTAATCTTACAATCATGTGGAAAAATCCCCTTTTTGAAAAGATTTCCAAATCAGCATCGGAAGGCATTGCACTAGGACCTGGATGTGAATGAACAGTACCATAAAATTTAGTGTTTGGAGGCAGCTGATCATAATGGAGAACTGCGCCAGTATCAGAGGTTTCGCCTGGAATAAAAATTAGTCCAGTGATATATAGAGTATTATCCCTTATTAAACCATCTAACATAGATAAAAATTCATGAGGATATGCCTTCTTTGCATAGTATATAACAGATTCCAAAACTTCTCTATCAACACAGACCCTGTTAAAGGTGTTTGAATCATTATCATCTGATTTTAATATTTTTGAAATTAAACCCATTATATCTCTCCATAGTTTATTAATAAATAAAGATCATTAAATTTAAAATTAAATCATATTATAAAAATCATACTTACGATTTATAGATAATTTAAATTAATAGATATTTAAAAGTTATGAAAGAACCATATAAAAAATTATTAAGATTTTAGATATTTCTAAAATATGTTCCTATAAAAAATAGAAAAAAGTGAAAATTTAATAAAAAGAGGAATTTTGTAGAGTTAAGGGTTTTCTTCAATAATCTCCTTTTTAACAAAGAATTGTCTATCAAATTTTGGTAGATTAAAGTCCCTATATAGATATCTCCTTCTTTCTACAACCTCACTGTCAGTTAGTTTATCATATTTTTTAATAGTGTGGAAGTTTTTATAAACAGCAAATCCCCTCTTCTTCCAAAGATCTATTTCATTGAAATCTATTCCTTCATCGGATAGGATATCTATTATATCAGATAAACTTAAACCAAACAATTTTGAGGCAGCTACATCAGCAGGATAGTTTCTCTTTAATGACCAAATTCCATAACCATTAATACAATTTCTCCAGGATTCATTTTGTCTCCATTTAAAGTATTCCGGGATTTCTTCATGGGATATAGGTACAATCCTTGAATCAAAAGAAATTGGTTTTCTAAAACCTAAAACTTCATTGGTATCTTCACTATTTTGAATACCTAAACTACGTTTAAATCTCTCATATTCATCATTAAAAGATGGATTTTCATTAAATAGTTTATCATTATCAATATTGAATTCACGGATAAGCTTTGATGTTAGTGAGGAGGATGCGAAACTTGCAAATACGGAATCTAATTTCTCAACACGACCATTAAATGGAAGTTCATTTAACAATATATTTATCTCATCTGAGAAGGAATAGATAAACAAGGGTTGAAATTCATTTGCTATATCCAAACATACATCAGACATTGCCTTTGCAAAATGTACATCATATGGTTTTTCAAATTTTAAATCTGATGATAAAGTATGAAAATTACGACCGTCCAAGCGAATAATTACCGGATTAATCTTTGAAACTTTTAAATTAGAATAAATTTCAAAATCTTTCATATTATTCATTTAAACACCTTAAATAATTTTATAGTATTATGTACCAATTACAAATGGCTCGTCTAATTTCCTAAGTAATTTAATAGCAGATAAAGCTGCCAACATACTGGTTTTAGGATTTAACTTAGACGGGAAATTCATTGTTTCTGTTTTTAATTGTCCAAATTTACCGCATACTTCCACTTCATGGACATTTCTAGTTACTTCAGGATCTACAATAATCTTTACATCAATGTCCCTTCCGGATGCAAGGGATAATGCTGCTGCAACATTAATGTTCATTGGAAATTCCTTTACTGCCTGTGAAGCTTTACCTTCAAACAAAACCTCAACCTCATCCACATTTTTACCTAAAGATTTAGGAGATTTACGGGTGGTCAATCTGATATTGTCAATACCTAAAACAGAAGCTGCTTTAATAGCATCAATACCACTTACAGCTCCTGAAGGAGCATATATCTTAGTGTTATTTTTCTTAGCCGCATCAATTAAAGTGTTTCTAAAATCCTCATCCATAAATGCACCTACACTCATTGAAATCATATCTGTACCACTTTCAATGATTTTTAAAGCATTTTCCCTCACAGAATCTTGTGAAGCTGCTTCAAGTATTAAATCAACCTTACCAAACATATCTTCTAGTTTTAAAAGGGCAATACCTCCTGCAATATCTGCAAGATTTTCAGCCCTCTCACCGTCTCTATCATAGAAATATTTTATTTCAATATTAGTATCATCAGTATTTACGTTTTGAACAATAATATTAGCTATGGCACCACAGCCAAGTATTCCAACAATCATCTAATCACTTCTAAAATTATCAAATCAATAAAGTATATAAAAAATTTAGCTAAATTAAAGATTAAAATAAAAAATATTATTTATTAATACAATTAAGATAAAATAATTAAAATTTAGTATCTATAAAAAAAAGTATAAAAATATTATTTAATGAAAAATAATAAGATTATGCATTAGGAGCTTCTGGTTTTGGTACTTGAGGACCTGGTTGTTCCGGATTTTCAGAAGTCTCAGGATTAACTGGTCTTTGAGAATTTGGTCCACGACCATTTGGAATTTGTTGCCTTACATTAGGAGTATTGATTAACATAATATCTCCAATAGCTGTAACTTTATCAAAACCAATGGTAAGTAAACCTTCTTGATAAGATCTCATCTCATCTTCTTCAGGTACCATTTGAAGCCCGCTTCTTATAATTTGTCTAAATCCAACTTGTCTTTCATGTTGAGGTTCTAAAGCTCTAATAACTAATTTTGAAATAGTACCTAAACGAATATTAAGAACAACATCTTCTACTTTACCAACATATTTTCCATGAACTGTATAAATATCTAAATCACGAAGACTTGAAACTTCAACCATATTTTCACCACATCAATAATAATAAGAATAAATTATAAAATTTAATAATAAATTTAATGATTTTTTATACTAATAATAATATGTTTTATTCTTAATATAAATATTTTATCATATATAAATTTATAAATTTCAAAAAATCCCCTATAAACAATGGTTTTAAAGAAAAAATAAATAATTTTATAAAAAAATTTAAGAAAATAATGCTTCTAATCAGTATTTTTAAAAATAGAAAAATTCCATAATTTATAAAATATATTTTAAGAATAAACTTATCCTAACCAAATAAAAAGTAAATAAAAAACGTATCTATACTAAAAAAAACTAAATCCAAAAAACCAAAACAAAAACCATATTAAAGTATACCTTAACCAAATAAAAAGTAAATAAAAAACGTATCTATACTAAAAAAAACTAAATCCAAAAAACCAAAACAAAAACCATATTAAAGTATATCTATTTAAAAAAATAAAAATATTATAATATAATTAGTTTATTTATTTTTATTAGAAATATTTAGGAGATTGTTTATGTGGGATACATCTAAGGATTATAGAATTTTAATAGCTATAAAGTCACAGGAATTATATTTAAATACTGTTCAAACTGGAAGTTTTAGGGGAAATTGGAATAAAAAAGCAGCTATTGATGAAGCTAAAAATATGACCAGTACCTTCCAATCATTAAAATATTCATATCTTGAAGGAGATAACCTAACAAACAGTGAGGATGTTAGCAAGCTTGAGGAAAATGCAGAAAGGATTATAGAATTTTTAGGAGGACCTGAGTGGAACCATAAATTCATGAATGCAGCACCTAAAGACGATAAATCTAAAACCGAGGAGAACATTGCAAAAGTTAAATTCTTCCTGGATACAATCCTTGGACTTAGAAACAGATTAGCATATGGACCAATTAATGATCCCATCATTGGTATTGACATTAGAGCAGGAGAAATAATGAGCGTAATGAAACATCCCAATGCAGATAAACTTATGATGTGTAATGTCAATATTGGAACAAGAGCCTTAAAGGTAATAACAAATGATAAAAATGTTAAAGAAGGAAATAGGGTAGGAGTATCAATACTTCCACCACAGTCATTCTTTGGTGAAGTTTCAGAAGCTATGTTTTTAGGATATGACGGAAATATTTTAAAAGACGTTCAAGGTGAGATTGGTAAAAATCCTAAAGGCATTCCAATGGAATCATTAAATACAACTAGAAACTTAATAGACACATTTTTAGAAAAATAGAACAAACATTAAATATTTTCTTAAAAAATATATGTTTTTCAATATTTATATTAAAATCTATTATAAAATTCTTTAAACTTTAAATTTATTTAATTTTAATTAAAAAATTTTCATCATATATTTATATCCATAAATACAAACTATAACCTATAGAAAAATAAACTTAAGGAGTATCTAAAAATAAATGGCAAATAATGAAGAATCACCAAATAAATGGAAAATACTTTTATCATTATCATTAGGATGCTTAATGGCCAGTATTAACACAAGTATTGCTAATGTATCCCTTCCAGATATTGGAATATACTTTAATGCCAGTGTAGGTCTTACTGGTTTAGTTGTAACCGGATACTTTATATCATTTATTGGTCTTGCGCTATTTGCATCAAAACTTGGAGACGGATACGGACACGATAGGATATTCAAGATAGGTGTTGTTGGAATGATTATAACATCCATTATGTGTTCAATATCCCCAAGTATAGACATATTAATTTTAAGTAGATTTTTACAAGGAATTGCTGGTGCATTACTTCTTGCAAGTCCAATGGTTATTTTAGAAAAGGCTTTTGCAGAAAAGGATCTTGGAAAGGCTTATGGAATATACTCTGTTTCTGCGGCAGTAGGTCTTGCAATTGGACCTACCATTGGTGGTCTGTTACAGCAACTCTATGACTGGAGAGCAATCTTTCTAATCAATGTCCCTTTAGGAATTATAACATTCATACTAGCAATATATAGTCTTGATAAAATTGAAAGAATGAGAATTATTTGGGACATAAAAGGATTAACCACCGCCTTCTTTTCAATATTATTTGTAATTGGAACTTTAAACTTTATTGAGGATAGATATTTCTTATATGCGATTATTGGTGCAGTATTAACTGCAATTTCTGTTTTAGGATTTATTAAATCAGAACAAACTGCTGTAGATCCGTTAATTAATCTTCATTTATTTAGAAATAAAACATTTACAGCAAATACAATTAATCTTCACCTTGCATATATAGCAGAGTATTTGCTTATTTATTCCATTCCATACTTTTTAGAAAAGGTAGTACATGACGGACCTGGAATGGTAGGTGTAGTACTTAGTGCAGCACCACTTATTATGATATTTATAGCACCTATAAGTGGAATGATTACAGATAAAAAAGGAGTTGTGCTTCCAACTGTAATTGGAAATATTATCTGTATAATTTCATTGGTACTAATCACATTTACAACTAACTTAAGCCATGGACTTGAGATATTTATAGTATTTGCAGTATATGGTCTTGGATGTGGTTTACTACAATCACCAATTAATAAAGCGATAATGGTTTCAGTTCCAGAGAAATATGCAGGAACTGCTTCTGGAGTTATTCCTACTTCAAGAAGTTTAGGTATTAGTTTCGCTGTATGTTACGGTGGTTTAATATTATCCTATGCAGTATCCTCAAAAACACTTGAACAGGAAACATTATTTGGTGTTGCTGCTCAAGAATTAACTGCAGGATTACATTATGTTGCAATACTTGGAATAATATTATGTATTCTTGTAATTATACTTTCAATAGCAGGAAGACCTGAAAAGAAGTCATATGAATCTTAAATTTAATTTTTTTATTTTTTATTTTAAAAACCAACACACTATTTTTTATATTTCAAAATATTATATTTAGGACAATGAAATTATATTAAAATAGAACCATTTTCAATAATAAGCTAAAATCAATTAAAAACATATTATTTTACTAATAGTTCCAATATTATAACATTAAAAAACCTATTTTTACAAATAAATTAAAACAAATAAAAAAAAAACCTATTATTTTACTAATAGTTATATTTAGAATATAAAATTAGAAAGCTATTTTAAGATTAATTAAAAAACGATTTCAAAATCTAAAAGAAAATAAAACTAGTTTTAACAAAAAATTAAAAAAAATAGAAATTAGCGTAAATTTAAACCAATGAGTTTAGTTTTACACATTTCCTCTACTGCATATTTTACTCCTTCCTTACCAGTACCGCTATATTTAAATCCACCGAATGGCATGTTATCTGTTCTAAATGTTGATTGTTTATTTACAAATACAGAGCCTGCCTCAATCTCCTCAGTACATTTAAGTGCACTATGAATATTTTCTGTAAATACACCTGCTTGTAGACCATAACGGGTATCATTTGCAATTGAAATAGCTTCATCAACACCATCAGCCTCAATAATAGGAGCAATTGGACCGAATGTTTCATTTTTAACAAGATCCATTTCAGGATTTACATTGCTTAAAACGGTAGGCCAATAGAAATTATCCTTAATTTTTCCACCACATACAATCTCTGCACCATTTTCAACTGCATTGTTTACAGATTCCTCAACCATTTTAACTGCAGTATTATTTATAAGTGGTCCAATATCAGTATCTTTATCCATAGGATCGCCTACTTTAAGTTTTTGGGTCTCGGCTACAAGTTTATCTGTAAATTCACCAATAACATGTTTATCTACAATAACCCTTTTAACCCCCATACATACTTGACCTGAGAAAAGGTATGCTCCATTTACAACACCTCTTACTGCCTTATCAATATCCGCATCATCAAGAACAATTACGGGATCATTTCCTCCAAGTTCCAATGTAAGCTTCTTCATACCTGATGAATTGGCTATGGATAATCCTGTCGGAACACTACCTGTAAATGATACTTTATCAACATCATCATTACTTACTAAAGCATCACCAATCTCCTCTCCCAAACCTGTAATAGTATTTATAACACCATCTGGAAAATGTCTTGCAATAATGTCGGCAAGCATAAGTCCTGATAGTGGAGCCTCTCTTGAAGGTTTTAAGATTACAGTATTTTTAGCTGCAATTGCAGGTGCTACTTTATGAATTGCAAGGTTAACCGGATAATTGAAAGGAGTGATAGCTGCAACCACACCTAAAGGTATCTTTCTTGTAAATCCATAGAAACCTTTACCACCAAGACCTGCATCCAAAGGAACGGTTTCACCATATATTCTTTTAGCCTCTTCAGCTGCAAACTTTAAGGTTTCAACTGACCTATCCATTTCAAAATTGGAACCGGAAATTGGTTTACCTGTTTCCTGTGTAATGATTTTTGCAATCTTATCCTTCTCAGCTTTTAAATCATCATATGCATCATATAATAAATTAGATACTTTTCTTGATGAAAATTCATTAATTTTAGATTTTGCATTATTAGCAGCTTCAACTGCATCTAACACATCATTTTTATCGGCAATCGATATACTATCAACTACAGAATTATCATATGGATTTATTACATCCATTGTTTCTTCCTTAGTGACATATTTACCGTTGATTAAGATTTCCATAAATAAGACTTCCCAATAATTTTAATTCAATTTTTATTATTTTTCATTATTAAAATCATAATATTAAATATTTTCTTAAACTTCAAAAATATTAGAAATTCTTAAATCTTCCAGATAATTTATTTATTGATTGGTTAAAATCCGAAATCTCGGAATTATTTAAACTGTGATATGTGTTAAACATATAATTTTTATAAAGATTAATGGTAATCAGTACAATAACTAAAATTCCACCAATTAATAAAATAAGTTCGGAAGATACCTGACTATTTAATTCATCAAAGATTTTATTTAACATAACAATCACATCAGTAAAATTCCAATTCCCCCATATCTTCAACATAAAGAACATATTAACAAAATTCCAATTCCCCAAACATTTTAACGAAATAACATATTAATGAAGTTCTAATTTCTCAAGGATTTTCTAATATAAAATCACATCTTAAAACTGTAAAATCAGGAAAAACAAAATGATTTAGAAGTAACTCTTTACTATACTGTAAAACTTAAGAAACCTACACCAAAGTTACTGATCAAATAGAATACAGAATATCCAACAAAAGTCAGAGGTATAGAATATTGTAAAAACTTTCTAAAATGACCATACTTTATTACACTTATAATTAAACCAACTAGAAACGAATGGATTATTGTGTATAATCCTAAGATATTTCTTACAGTCATGATTAAACTATTAGATTTTCCTAAAGATGCAACAAAATCAGAATAAACATTCACCATACCCATTGCAAAAGGCGCGGCAATAACTGCAGAAATAACCAGAAACATTATAGTCATTGAAACTGAAGACTCCCTTTCAGATTTAAGGACACACATCTCCCGTATATCATATGACAAATCATCTAAAACCTGAGCAATACTTCCCCCACTTTTTCTACTATCCAATATAATTAGAAAACTATGTTTTAAATCCTTAGAATTTAATCTTTTGGTTAATTTAATCCATGTTTTATCAAAGTCATTACCTAATTTAATCTCTATTACAGCCCTTCTAATCTCGTCATATAATGGACCAGAACCATAATCAGACATATACTCCATAGCATTCTCAAAACTTAAACCTACCCTAAGCATAGATGCCAACTGTCTTAAGAAATCAGCAGATGTTTTCTCTATGATATCCCTCCTTTTTTCTATCTTATAATTTATAAATAAAAAAAGAGCCAGAAAGGGAACAAAAACTGTAATTAAAAAGTAGAATGAAAAATTAAAGAAAAATATTAAGATTAAATCTAAAATAAATAGAACTATAGATATTAAAAGAAGAATAGCTAAAAAATCACATATATAAAGATTAATACCTGCTTTAAGCAATAATTCCTGTAAGTTGTTAATAGTTTTTCTATTTAACAGCCCTTCGAGAAAGATAGAAAACCTTGCAACAACACTTGTAAAATCCATATAGATAGGTTATTAAAGTAGATATTTAATTTATTATTATCCATACATAAAATAAATAATTTAATTAAAAAATTATCTAGTTTTAAATAAAGATTATAATTTAAAGAAGTAGAAATACCATAAAGACGATTTAATGGAAAAGATAAAAAATGTAATTAAAAAAAATAGTGTTTTGAATGATTTCATTAGATTAAATAGAAATAGATAAAAAAGTAGAAAAGATATAGTGTTAATGAAGTCATAAATTAAATAGAAATAGATAAAAAAAGAGTTCATATTATAATTCTTGGAAGATCTCCAATAACATGAGCTTTTTTATCAATAAGAACCGTATCCTCAACTCTTACACCAAAGTTTCCCTCAAGGTAAATACCCGGTTCAACAGTTATAAACATGTTCTTCTCAAGAACGGTTTCAGTTCTTGTTGAAACATTCGGATTCTCATGGATATCCAAACCTAAACTATGACCAGTACTATGAATGTATTTATCACCATAACCATATTCAGCTATAATATCCCTTGCTATTTTATCTACTTCACAGGCTTTCATACCTTCTTTAATAGATTCAATAGTTTTATCATGAGCCTCAAGTACTATATCAAATATTTCTTGTTGTTTTTCACTGAAAACAATAGTTCTTGTATTATCAGAACAATATCCCTTATATTTTGCACCCCAATCAATTAAAATAGGTGTTTCTAGTTCCTTATGTTCCGGTTCAGCATGAGGTAATGATGAATTTGAACCTGAGGTAACTATTGTATCAAATGATTCTGATTCAGCACCATAATCTCTCATTAAACGACCTAATTCATAGGAAACTTCCCATTCGCTAGCTCCAGAATCATATTTAGATAAAACATCCAAATCAGTAAATGCCTTTTGAGCAATTTTAGTTGCTTCTTGAATTTTAACAATCTCATCATAAGATTTAACCATTCTCTCATCTTCAATTAAATGATCAATGGTTAAATTTAATTTTCCAGAGAACTTATCAGAAAATTTTTCATATAAACTAATTGGAAGTGTTGACTCAATTGCAAAGTTTGTTAAACCTTCCTTAACCAAATCATCATTTAATGCAGATAAAGATTCAAATTTTCTAACTTCTATCTGAGAATTAAGTTTTGCATTTTCCAAATCTAATTCAGTCGCATAAACAACAGGATTATCACTTAAAATAGCAAAAGCAAAGCTTTTAGTATCATAGTTAGATAAATATTTAATATTGTTAGGTTCAGTTAATAATAAACCGTCATAACCTTTTTCTTTAGTTTTCTTAATCAAATTAGATAAATGAATTGAACTTGGACTTTCATATTCTGACATTTTTATCTCCTATTATAAAACCCATAATCAATAATAATTTTAATTTAAATCATTATTAAAGATTTTTGTTAAAACTTATAAGTGAAATCCAAAAAATATTAAAAAATTAAAGAATTAATAGGAATTTAAATGACAAACAAAAATATTATCCAGAATTATTTTAAAAATTACCTATTAAAAACTATTTAAAATAAAAACTACAAGTTATTTAATTTATAAAAATTTAAATATTAATAAATAATTGTTTAAAACTATTATAAATAAAAGATAATTGGATTATTAGTAAAATTTATAATAAAAATTAATTAAAATAAAAATAAATAGTTCAAATTAAAATTTTTATAAAAACAATAACAAATAACCAATTTTAAACGATATACCCCCATATAAAATGGAATTTGATTAGTATAAATATATAAAGTAAAAAAGCTAATATGAAATTATGTTTCATATTACTAAAAAAGAATCAATTGATTTAATCATATCATTTCTGGTTATTTCATTAGGTTTTAGTATACTTTATTCCAATAGGAATCCAGGTACTTTAATCTTTATCTTACCAATGATTATGATTGGTGTAGGTCTAGGTTTTATATTACATGAACTTGCACATAAGTATGCTGCATTACATTATGGTTACTGGGCGGAATTTAAATTATGGATTCCAGGTTTGGTGTTTTCACTTATAACCTCATTTTTCGGATTCATATTTGCGGCTCCTGGAGCAGTATATATCTATGGAGACTATATGAGTAATAAGGAAAATGGAATAATCTCCATTGTAGGACCCCTTACAAACATTATACTTGCATTAATATTTTTAGGAATATTACTTAATGCCGGAGCGATATTTGGTCCATATACAGTTGGAACTTCAATTATCCAATCAATTAGTTTTTTAGGATTTTCAACCAACAGTTTCCTTGCATTGTTCAACTTAATACCTATAAGTATGCTTGATGGTAGAAAGGTGTTTAATTGGAATCCGTTAGTATGGCTTATAATTACAGCATTTGCAGGAATACTTGTATACTATACATATAATGGTGGACTTCTTAATTTATTAATGTAATTTTATTAAAACACAAAAAATGTAAAAGAATTATTCTTACATTTCTTTTTTTTATTTTTCAATTGTGGACATGCCTACTTCACAACTAATTTTAAAACTCAATAAAATATTTTAAATCTTAAAAAAATCATAATAAACATAATATAAAATTGGTGGTAAATTAATGTTTTCAGATGTTAAATTGAAATATTTTAAAACAGGCCATAGAGTTTGTGAACCCTCAGAAACACTTAAAAAAAATGAAGATAAACTTAAAACAGCGGGCATTACTAGAATTACAGATATTACTGGTTTAGATAGGGTGGGAATACCTGTCTTCTCAGCAATCAGACCTACTGCACAATCTGGAGCAGTGAGTGTATATGCAGGAAAGGGTGCAAATAAAGATCAAGCTGAAGCATCTGCAATGATGGAGGGATTTGAGAGATATTCCGCCGAGATGCAAGAGACAGATAAGGAAAAGATCATAGTATCTTCCATTGAAGACATGAAAGGTGAAAAATTCATTGACCCTAAAAGCCTATATCTACCGAACAACATTACCGATGACATTCTATCTGTTACAACCCTTGAATGGTATCCTTGTATTGATATTGTAAGTGAGGAGGAGTATTACATACCTGCAAACGCAGTTTTCCACCCATATATCCCATCAAATAAAAGTGCAACACCACTGTTTAAAGGAAACACCAACGGACTTGCATCTGGAAATGTCATTGAAGAGGCCGTACTTCACGGAATCTTTGAGGTTATTGAAAGGGATGCATGGAGTCTGTTTGAAATAGTCCATAAAAATAAAAGGCAGATTGATACAGATAGTATAGAAAACCCAATCATACAAGAATTACTTGACAAATTTAACAAACAGAACATTAACATTAAATTAATGGATGTTACAAGTGACATTAATGTTCCAACCGTTACAGCATCAAGTGATGATGATTCACTGAAAGATCCTGCCCTTTTATGTTTAGGTGTTGGAACACATCTTGATCCGAATATAGCAATCATACGTGCATTAACGGAGGTTGCACAAAGTAGAGCAACACAGATACATGGTACAAGGGAGGATACTACAAGGGCAAATTTCATGCGTAAAGCAGGTTATGACCGCATGAAAAAAATCAATAGCATCTATTATAAAGAAGAGGAAAACAAGATTTCAATAGAGGATATGAATGATTTAAGTGGTAATTCATCACTTAAAGAGGATATTGAAATCTGTAAAAGTCATCTAATTGAAAGTGGTTTTGATAAAATATTGTTTGACGATTTAACAAGACCTGAAATTAATATTAATGCTTGCCGTGTTGTAATTCCTGGTGCAGAACTTTATACACTAGACCAGGATAGACTAGGTACCAGATATAAAAAATTCCTTTAAAGAATCTAAAAACACCTATTTTTTACCTATTTTTTTAAAACTTAATAAAACATCTATTTTTATAGCCAAACTTTAAAAACATCATAAAAATAATAAATTTTTTAAGTTTAATAAGAAATATTATTTAATCTTAAAGATTAAAAAGAAATAATAAAAATATATAAATTTAATAAAAATAAATATATATAACAATTGTTTTATTATTTATTTAAATTTATTAGATTTTTAAATAATTTTTATTGGATGTAATAAAATGGAGAATAATAAAAGGATTATAGTTTTTACAGGATTATCCTTAAGTTTTGATGATGCAAGCCAAATACTTGATGCAGATTATAGGCCTCCCGTTAAAAGAGGGGACATATTTAAAATTCTTAAAGAAGAGGAAAAACCCGATATTATTGGCATAATAGATGGGCAATTTCACTCAGCACCTGCAGTAGCACATAAAGAAATTATGGAAGCACTGAATGAAGGGATAACCGTTGTTGGTGGATCTAGTATGGGTGCTTTAAGAGCATCAGAACTTGACAGTCTTGGAATGATAGGTGTAGGTTTTGTTTATAACGAATATAAAAATGGAAATATCAAATCTGATGATGATGTTGCCGTAATATTAGACCCTAAAACATATAGACCATTATCAGAGGCATTGGTTAATATTGACTATAAACTTAAGGGGGCTATCTCCTCTGGAATAATCATAGAAGAGGAAGGTGAAAAGATACATGAAATAGCAAAAGAAATCTATTATCCCCATAGAAACTATCCGAATATCTTTAAAAAATCAGATCTCCCCGAAGATAAGATGAATAAACTTATAAGATATATCAATTCCCATGAAAACATTAAAACCCAAGATGCCAAAGAGGTATTGAAATATATTAAGAAAATAGCATACAAATAATGTCTTAAAATATAGAAAATATTGAAATTATTTAGAAATTGAGTAAAATTTATTAAATAATATAAAAACAATTAAAAAAAATATACAATTATTAAATATTTATATAAAAGCAATAAACCATTTAAAAATCGTAATAAAAGTATTGTGTGATACAATGGAATATGGAGAAAAAGTTAAGAAATTAGAAGAAAGTTTAAAAGATAAAAAGGTAGCGTTATGCTTTTCTGGAGGATCAGACAGTAGTTTACTTGCATATGTCGGGGCAAACCTTTGTAAAGAAATTATCCTTTTCACCTTTGATAATGGTTTATTCCCAAAGGATTTTATTAGAAAAAGTAAAGAACAAGCAGATAAATTCAACCTTAAACAGATTATAGTTAAAGATAAGTTTATCAGAGATGATGAGTTCTGTAAAAATAATGAAAAAAGATGTCTAATCTGTAGAAATAAAATATATTCCTCAATTAAAAAGCTTGCAGAGGAAAATAACCTTGACTATGTAATTGACGGAAACAATATCAGTGACTTTTTAGAGGACAGACCAGGAATTATAGCAAAATATGAATATAATATTGAAAGTCCTTTAATAGATGCAGGATTTGAAACAAGAGATGTGCATAGATTCCTAAAAGAACATAATATAGAATACAATAAATCAACCACATGTCTTGCAACTAGAATTGAAACCAATAAACCAATTACTAGAAATTTAATTAATAGAATAAATACTGCTGAAAAGATTGTTGAAAACATTACAAAAAATGATATTGTAAAAGTTCGGAAACTTAATAGTTATGCTATTATTGAAACTGATAATATTGAGCCATTATTAAATGTTGAAACATTACAATTAATAGAGGATGAATTTAAAGCAATAGGATTTAAAAAGATTGGAATAAATATTACCGAAATTAAAGATAATGACGAGAAACTTTACACCTATAGGGGATGTCAAGCAAAGAATAATAAGGTAATGTTTACAAAGAATCTTCCCTATGAAATAGATATTGAAGAGACAATCAATCATTTATCCAAGGAATTTAGTGATGTTGAATACTTCGATGATCGTGGTCTTATCCTATTCAGCAATGAAGATGTAGACATAAGCATTTCAAAAAACGGTAAAATCATTATAGACAATGTTGATATTGATAAAGGAGAAGATTTTGCAATTAAAATTCTTAAATTGATTAGAAGAACTGTTTAAAAAAATAAATATGTTTTATAACTTCTTTATTTATTTTTTTAATAAGATTATCCATTAAATACCAATAAAAAAGACATTATAAATTATTTTTTCATATTTAATTATCTCCAAAGATAAAAATCAAATTCTTAAATCTAATTTTTAATAATTGCTTTTAACTATAATAATTGAATTCTTAAATCTAATTTTTAATAATTGCTTTTAACTATAATAATTGAATTCTTAAATCTAATTTTTAGAATCATTTATAAAACCAATTTTTTAAACCTATTTTTAAGCATAGTTTTAATTATACCAATTGAATTTAGCCAATTTCATATATTCAATTAAAAATGATATAAAAATTAAACTAAACAGAAAAAGAAAGCTTTAATATACAAATTTTATAAGAAATTTCTGTAATCAACTAAGTTAAAAGGAAATATTTAATATATTAATTTTATAAGAAATTTCCCTATCCAATTAAAAACAATAATAATTAGATTAAATTAAATTAGAAAAGAAAAATTAAAAATAGAAAATGTTTTAGTTTAAGTCCTCAGGACTGTAATCCTCACCAACATATTGTCTTTTAGGTTTTTTTAAATCTATTTGGCGCTTATCATAAAGCTCTTTATATTTTTTTAAAACAATATCTGGAGTAAGTAAGACCCTACTAATATTATTATCATATGGAACTTTCTCATTTCTTTCGGGATTTAAATTAAAGATAGTAAATTCTCCACCATCAATACGGAATTTTAGATTATCTGCTTCAATATTAGTTACATTAACAGATAATTGTGTAGCATTATCTAAATCATCATCTGCAATTACATTGTAATCCATATTTAAAGTTTTATGAGGTATAAATTCATTTATAGTTCTTTTAACAGAAGATTCAAAAAGATCCAAGAAATTTTTAATAATATTATCATTATTTCTTCTATACATTGCTAAAATAGGACTTAAAAGAATTTCATTTTCAACATAATCATCTTCAATACGAGCTCTAATAATAATTTTCCTTTGACTTGTTCTAATTACCAAAATCGGTTCAGATGACATATCATTACTCCGTTAAATCATTTTTTTATAAATTCACTTAATAAAAATAAAAAGTTAGTTAATAATAATATTTGTTTTTATTAAATTTAAACAATACTAATTTGAAACAATAAAAAAAGTTAAAAAAATTAAAACAAAGAAATAATTTGATAAAAAAATAAAAGAATAAGAGATGGTCTATTCTGCATCAATAAGTGCTTTCATTAAGTCACTAGCACGAACAAGACCTAAGATTTCACCATCAACATCAGTAACAGGAATCTGTTCAATGTTTAATTCTTTCATTTTTTTAGCACAATCAGATACTTTTGTTTTTGAATTTGCAGTTGCAACATTTGAGGTTGCAACATCTTTTACAAGTTTATTTGTAAATTTAAGATGGTTTTTCTCAATGTATAATATTGAGGTACTATCCCATGACCATTTATCTCCTTCAGTACCTACTGTAGAACTATGCTCAGTTCTTTCAGAGATAATTTCACTTTCTGCAATAAAGTCTGTCTCGGTCAATATACCAGTTAATTTACAATTACTGTTTAAAGCTAAAATAGATTTTAAACCAAAGAATTTCATTGATTCAAAAGCCACATTTAATGGTGCCTCATCCCAAGTAGTTGGAACATTAGTAATCATGAAATCTTCAACTGGAATTGAAACATCCAATTTTGCAAGTGCTGAGGTTACAAGATCATAGCTTGTTATAATACCTACGAGTTCATCATCATCATTTACAACAGGAACTCTTCTAACATTATTATCTAACATTCTCTTAGCAACTACACTTACTTCCTCATTTGGTTTTGCAGTTACCAATTTTCTACTCATTAAAAGAGCAATTTGTTCCTCGTCAGGATTATTAATTAAATCAGAACGAGTTAATATTCCAATAACTTTTTTAGTATCTCCTTTAGTTACAGGTACAACAGAAACATCTTCTTTTTTCATTAATTCTAAAGCTTTATGTCTATTACCTGGAACAGAAACGCTTACAACGTTTTTAGACACTATTCTTTTTATTAACATAATTCCACCATTTTTTAGTTAATTTAATAAAATATTTTATAAGTTTTAAAATAAATTATCGAAATTAAAAAAATAGAAGATTAATCATAAAATAATATTAAATCAATCAATAATTAATTTTTAATATCTTCGAATAATTAATTTATAAACTTAATTACAAATTGTAGATATCCAGTAATTTTAATAGATAACTATTTTTTCAATTAAATTATAAATTATTAAAAATTAAAGATTTAATTTACAACAAGTACTGAGCATTTAGCTGATTTAACAACTTTAGATGCTACACTACCCATTAAAAATCTATCAAATCCAGTTTTACCTGAACTACCTATAACAATTAAATCAACATCTTCATCTTCAGCAACATCTAAAATTACTGCAGCAGGAGATCCCTCTTTAACTAAACTAGTTACTTTAATACTACTATCAACTTCATCTCTAATCTCTTCAACTCTTTTAAGATTTTGTTTAGTTTCTTCTTTGAGCATTTGATTTATTTCATAAATAGTATCATCTGATGGAAGACCTATTGAAAAACCATTTTCAATTACACTTAATGCAATAATTTCAGCACCTGATTTTTCAGCTAGGAAAAGTGCATGTTGTTCTGCATTCTCAGAATATTTTGAACCATCAGTAGGTAATAATATTTTTTTGTACATTTTTAAATCTCCTTGAAATATATAAATTAAATAACGGGTACTATAAATCAAAAAATATATGGAAATCATATTACATTTACCCTTTTATCCCATATATCCATAAAACAACTTAGATTTAAGTTATTATGTGAAATAATTTTTAATTGATAATTAAAAAAAATTTTCTATAATCTATCATTTTTTAAAGAAAATTTAATTAATCATTATAATTTTGATTATTACTATAATCTACAAGTGTATTTTTATTCATTACATATAATATATTTTTTGTTTCAGTCCTATTAATTATACTTAAATAAGGGTTTTTTGATAGTTTCCTTAAAATTGTTAACTGTGGAGAACTACCTTCCTCAATAACAGTTTTACCTACTACATCATATAAACGGGGATTAGTCTTTTTAGATTTATAAATATTTGTTGTTGCCATTTCAAAGAAAAATTTTGGATTGAAATATTTCCTATAATATGCTCTTGCTAGTTTTAGTGAAAATTCCAAATCCCTCATTATATTTGGAGCATTCAACATTATATTATCAGACCCGATAAGTGGATGAATATTCTCACATAGGACATCATCTATTGGAGGTATCCCAACATTCAATGTGGCATTTGCCCTAGGACATAAAACCACAGATGTATTAAATTCTTTTAGATGTTTAATATCATCACCAACAGGATTAGTACAATGAACAACCTGATCTAGAGAAGAATCCACAGCCCTTTGAATCTCACTTAAACCTGTTTTTTCAATCGATTTATTTTGAGCATTTATAGACTCTGCAGTATGTATTGAGGATATCTTATTATGTTTAGCACACTCCGAGGATATTAACTCTGAAACTTCAGCGGATATCTCACCAAAACCACTTAAACCTACACCGTCACCATATTTTAAGAGTTTATGTAACTGTCTTTTTACAAGATTCATATCAGGATCTTCACCATAGAAACTATTATCCCTTCCCAAAATAATCGGATTTATTGGAAGATTGCAAGAAGCCTTTCGAAGTAATTTCACACCTTCGACTCCACCTTCCCTATAATCAATAAAGTGGGTGGTTCCACTTGAAAGCATATCCTTCATAGATGATTTCATAGCCTGAACAATATCCTCAGGTTCTGCATTTTCCAAAGCCTTATGCTTAATACCATTTGGAGGTTTAACCATCTGACTTAAACTTAAACCATCACCTTCATCTTTAATAATGGAATCACCAATATGAACATGGGCATTTAGAAAACTAGGAGATACAATACAACCAGAGGCGTCTATTGTCCTACCTTCTTTAACCTCTTTAGAGATTTCTATAATCACTCCATCATCTATTAATATATTTTCATAAACAGGATCAAGATTAGAACCCTTTAAAACCAATCCATTTTCTATTGTTAACATGAATAATAATTTATTTAAAAGTATATAATAATTTTTTTAAAATAAAAAATAATATAGGCACTAAATAAATTTACAATAAATGAAATAAGCAAAAAAAATAGAATTAAAGTTTAACAGTTAATGAATTTGTAAAGTTAATAAACTTTATTAAATAAAAAAATCAAAGAAATACTTACAAATAAACTGTTTTTTAAGAAGAAATATTTTAAATAGATAATGGTATGGAGGGGATTCTATTAAAGAAATCGATATTAGATACTTTTATAGGAATATTGTCCGTGTAGGAGACCATTATCGAATAAAACACAAAAATAAAGATTATGGAGAATTTAGTAAATTAAGTGATGCATTATATGAAAGGGATTGTTTAATTTACTGTAACTTTGACTATGATTTACTTGTTGAATGTGATTTAGAAAACAAATATGAAAATATGGATTTGCCTCCCTTTCCAGAAAAAAGACCAAAGGGACAGATAAAACATAATAAAATAGACAAATCCAGGATTGAAGGTAAATTAGAATTCAATCATAAAATAAATAAATTCACAATAGTTAAAGGAGATAAAAAATTCGGTTCTTTCGACACAATGACAGAGGCATATCTTGCAAAAAAGATTTTAATTGAGAATGAATGGAACCCCCAGTCATTAAAAGAATTTGAAAGGATTAAAGAATCCATATTACATAAAGATAGAAAGAACAAAGAACCATTGAAATTAGGAACCTACTGTCCAAAATGTGGTAATAAAGTTAAAGAGAATACCGTCCTATGCCCATTTTGTGGAATTAATATTAAAGAATATAAAAATTGAGTCTTAGTTTATAAATAGTATAAACTATAAAAACTAAGATGTTATAAAATTAAATAGATTGTTAATTTTTAAAAAATATAAAGAGGTTATAAAATGATTTTAGACTGTATTAATGGAATTATAGAAATTCTACAAAATAATGACAATACATCTGCAGTTAATGATGTGATTGATGATTTGTGTAATATTATACAGTCCGAAATCGAAGGAACATTTGATGACTATGACGTGTTAATCATCGATAGTGAAATGGAACCTACAATTGAAATAATTAATAAACAGATCATTAATTCAGATTTATATGTTAAGATCAAAATCAAACCTAATGAAAATGGATTTCTAATCTCCATAGCACATGACTGGATTAAATTTAAAGATACAACTAAATTTGTAGGTCATGACATTATTGAAACATTAAGTAATGCCATAAAAGATATGCCTAAAGGCTATATTAAATTAAATAACTATTATGGAAGTTCTTGCTGGGATGATATTGACGAGGTACATATCATATCCAAATTCCATAACATGATTATTGAGATTACAGAAGATGAGATTATAGATGAATTGGATAATGTACTGAATATCTATAATGATCTGTTAATTGACTATGATAAATTAGAACAGTTTAGCTTACTAGATGATATTGAGGAAATCTTCAAAAACTATCCGAGAGAAAAAGAGGAATTTCCACAGACATTACTTGGTTATGAAATGATAACTTATATAAAATATGATTTTATTGAAACAATAAGACGTGCATATAATGGCATACCAAGTGATTTAAGAATATCCCTATCAGATGCAAATGATGAGTACGCATTAACACCTAATTTATCCATGAATTTAAATCATATATCAAGTTCACTATTTTATAGAAACGGTTTAATTTTTGGTGTAACTTTCCAATGCGATGAAAGAATTATAAAATTCTATATTTCACAGGATTTAAACAGGATTAACAATGCAATGGAAAGTAATAAAATAGGTAAAAGGTTAATTGAAATTCTAAAAGAAGATAATGCTGACTGTGACTATGTTGAAATTGATAAGACAGATAGAATAAAAGCAGGACCTAAATCCAGAGAATATGATGTATTTAGATTTCATTGGGTCTGTTCTAAATCATACTCCTTTGATGAATTAAATGACAGAGAGTTATTCATCGCATTTAATAAATTTATGAAAATATATGATAGTATCACACAGTACTATAAATATTTAAGAGGATCCTATGATTTAATAGATGCAGAAAACAATAGAAATTTAAAAGACTAATTTTAAAGTGTTTTAATCAAAATTGTT
>NZ_BAGX02000027.1 GCF_000320505.1 Methanobrevibacter boviskoreani JH1 | reverse complement strand
AGTTACACATTTTTTGACATGTTAAAATAACAATCAAATTTCACCACATCTACTAAACCAACATCACACCTAACACTTTGTATTAGGTCCTCATAAAAAAATCATCAATCTAATGATTGATATTTTGTATAATCATAAAATTTTACTATATGTGGAAAAACAGTTATCATTGACATAATGTATTAAACATTTTATCTTAAACCAACGCCATATAACATATAGCACATACTATACCGAAAGGTTTTAGACTAACAAATTAAAGTAGAAAGTATTGCAAAAATTGTTAAAATATAATATAAAGATATAATTTTAAATAAAATATATAGTTAATATATCAAATATTATTAGAATAAAATTATTTAATTTTAAAATATGTTATTTTAAACATAATTATAATACAATGGAATATAAATAAAAACAAGATAATATGAATTTTAAAAAGCAAAACAGAAAATAATAAAAATATAATATAAATATTACACAAAATAATAAAAAGTAATACACAAAATTTAATCAAATATCTTAAAAAAACTTCCTTTATATATAAAATAAAATAATAATTCAAAAGAGAACTTAAAGTATATAAAAGTTTCTATTTATTTGTAGGAAAAATTAGAAGAACCATATAAAAATAATCAGATTTTATAAAAACTGTTTAATATAAGATAGGAAAAATAGTTAAAACAGACATGAAATAAAAAAATCTTAGTTTAATAGTGTAATCTAGAAAAAATAGCTCATATTAAGAGTTTTTAAAAATTGTATAAAATCCCAAATAAATCAGTTTCAAAAATAAAAGATCCAATCTATAATAATCCAAACATATGCTACCTAAAATTAATAGAGAAATAGTATATCATTTATAGAATTGGTAGCCAATAAATTAAAAAATATAATCAAATAAAAAAATAAAAAATGATTAGAAAAAAGATTAAAACCAGTTATAAAAAATAGCCAATAAATTAAAAAAAAAAATATAATAATTTAAAAACAATCAAAAAAAATTGAATATGATTCTGCTATAAGCTAAAACGTGACCACTCCTCATCATCAGAAAAGTAGGTACCAAAATCAATATTATCAAAAAGTACCGGTTCATTATTATCTAAAACATCAACTAATGATTTTTTATCAAACATTACATTCATTTTAACATCAACCTTATCTTCCTCAGGCAGATATTTGATAAACTTGTTTTTAGCATATTCACTTGTTACCTTGGATAATTTCTCTTCAATAATCTTATTTGACAAATAATCCTGAATATTATTTAATATATAACATATATCAGAGAAATTTACTTTCTGATTAGTTTTAAATCTAAGATAGAAAGGGTTTACATCATTTGAGGATATTTTGAAAAATGATTTAAGGACATACAACAATAATATATTGGCTTTATCCCCAGCAAATGTATAGATTGAAACGGTATTGGATTTTATTTCAACTGGAACTATACCTTCCCTAAAACCTATATCTTCTCCAACTTCAATAGCTGATTTAATGTTATTTCTTGAATAATCATCAAATCCTTTAAGATAGGACTCATCATAATCTCCACATAATATCTGATAAACTTTACGGGAAATCAGACTAGAAAGAGGCATGACACCCTTTCCCCATCTTAAAATATCCCCATCACCAACTCCAGGTTTAACCCTTATAATATATTGATTGGTGTCTATATCTTTAATTGTCCATAGATTTCCAGATAGAACAAAACTTTGATTCCTGGTAAACTTAAGTACTACTGTTGAGTCTACCGTACCAATTGTTCTTGAACCATATTTTACAGTATAATCATAGCTTGTAGGAAATACAGAGAAAAATTCCGAGAAATTACGGCTTCCGAATTCCTTCTCAAAATTATAGCCAATCGTTAAATCTTCCCTTTCTATATCAATCAAATCCAATTGATCCATATGCTTTAAAAGTCTTGTATATTCTGATTTAGAAATATCACTAAATACATATGCCTGTGAAAGCTCATCATACAATTGTTTATAGTTACATTTACCATATTGTACTATTGATGATAATATCTGATGGAATAGAATATCTTTAGCATTCCTAGGTATTTCAATATCATCAATTTTATATTCCTTTACAAGGATTATCTCAGCAAGGACAATAACAGATCCAAGACCTACCTCGAAGATTATGGTCATCTGGTTATTAGTTTTACGTCCGCTACGACCTATTCTTTGTAGAAATGAGGTTATGCTTAATGGCGCCTCAACCTGAACAGCAATGTTAATATCACCGATATCAATACCTAGCTCTAATGTTGAGGTAGATATCATAATGCCATTAACGTTTCCCTTAAACTCATGTTCATTATTTTCCCTTTTTGATTTGGAAATAGATGCATGATGGAGATAAAGATTTTTAATATTCAAATTCCTTTTGATAAGGGAATAATAGAATTCGACCTCAAATCTTGATAAGACAAATATAAGCAGTTTCCTCATCCTATGCCTTGATAATGTTTGAAGAATGGTCCTATTATCCAAATGTTTTACCTGATATCTCACATTTCTTCCATGACCTGATGATACGATTTCTGCAGGATCATCTTTGTTTAACCATTTGGCGACTAATTCAGGATTTCCTACAGTTGCAGATAAACCTATTTTAGTTAGATTACCTTTAACATATTTTGATAATCGGCTTATAAGGGAGTTTAATTGAATTCCCCTATCGGAACCTACAAAATAATGTATCTCATCAATTATTATATATTGAATATTTCCGAATATTTTTAATCTGTCCTCCTCACTTCTATTCATCATTATGACTTCCAAAGACTCGGGGGTTATTAAAAGAAAATCAGTGGGGTCCCTAATAAAGTTATCTTTGGCGGTTCTTGAAACGTCACCATGCCATTTTGTATATGAAAAATAGAAATAGCTAGTCCATTGCTCTATACGTAAGGACATATCATTAATTAATGCTTTTAAGGGAGCAATATATAATACACTAGTAGAATCTAATTTATTTACCAAAATATCATTAAATATCGGTATTAAAGCTGCCTCGGTTTTACCTGATGCGGTAGGGGAAATAATCAAAGTGTCTTTTTTATCCAATATAAGTGGAATAGCCTTATTTTGAATCTCATTAAGTCTTTTAAATCCTAACCTATTAGATAGAAAATGAGTAATTTCCCTGTTTAAACTAGTTTCAACACTGGTCATATTCCCTCCTAACTTAAGAAATTATTTAAAAAAAAATTTATCCTGAAAAAATAGGGACAATACATCCCATATAATAATTATCCCCAATCATCATCAAAGTCATAGTCAATAAATTCTGACTGTTTCTCGTCAAATATATTTAAAATATCCTCAGATGATGTGAAGTCATCTGGATTCTGTTGAATTATATCCAAAATAGCTATAATTGATCTTACAAATAATCTTGGAGTAACTCTACCTCCAGTTAAAGATGCGTTTTGCTGATAATGCTCCACAATATCATCTAAAACAGGATACACCAATTCCTGACCATTCCAATCATAAACATCCTCATGTAATGATATTATGTTTTTACTAATATCCACAAGTTCATCATCGGTGAATCCCTGAAGCACAATGATAGGTTTTCTCAAATCCCTATATTCACTGTCAACCTTATCCTCTATTCTATCATTCAATGCCTCATAGGAAGGTATACCCTTTTTAGTATCATCGAATAACCTTGGAGTTCCTGCAAACACAAATAAAATATTTTCAAACTCATTACTACTGGATAAATCAAAGATATCCCTCATATAGTTATATGCAGTATCCCTCATATTGGTTCTTATCAAGTTCATGATATATTCGGCCTCATCAATAAGAACTACCAGACCAGAATATCCTACAGATTTTATAAAAACAGATAATGCCTCTATAAAATTAAAGGTATTTTCTTTTGTAACATCACCTTTAACTCCAAATTTCCTTTTAAATTTGGAGGGAATATTTGAATCACCCTGAAGCCATGCCTGAGCATAGTTAGCAGTTTCCTCATCACCCTCATCTAGAAACTTGCAATAGTTTTCAATAGAAACTGCAAATGAATTAGAGTGTTCACGTGTTTGTCTTAAATCATCCTGAATAGTTTGGCGTACTATGTCCTCCTCTTCTACAGGATCAGTTGTCTCCTCCAAAGCCATTACCCTAATATCCGTGTACCATCTATCAATGATATGTCTCAAACTAGTTCCTGTTTTACATGTTAATGATTGCACAATATTCCTATATACAACATCGATTTTATTAAATGGAACAGAGTTACTTAAAGTCACCTTAGAAATTACGAAGTTATCCTGATATGCCATCTCTTCAATAACCTTTAGAAAGAATGATTTACCTGCACCGAATTCACCGTCAATAAATTTCACTACAGATTTACCCTCTTTAACTCTTTCAAGAATATATTCAAATTCTTCTATTTCCTTATCTCGACCAATACATAATTCCCTTGCACCATCTTTAGGTACATTACCATTTTTTAATGCATTAATCATATCTTCTTTATCCATATATCCTCAAACCCATTATAATTTTTAAATGAAAAAAGCAAATGTATTAAGGTTTTACTTTATTAAAACCATATTAATCATAATTTATTATTTGAAATTAAATATTATTAAAAATTTAAATTATTACCATCAAAAAATAATAGCTGAAATTTATATTTATCTTATTATGTATGTAATTAAAATACAACCATATCTTGAAGTTAACAATATAATTAAAAGTATCTTATCTCTGTTAAGATTATCAATATAAAACTAATATATAGTTAAAAATATTATCTTAAGATATAAAGCTAATATAACTGAAATTATGTTTATCTCCATTGGAATCATAGAGATATACAAACTTATTAGGATCCCTTGAGGGATTATGCTTAAAATTTAATTGCCATACATTATGAGCATAAAAGTCTTTAAGCTCGTTATAAGATAAATTAATGTTATAATTAGATAACAAATTCTTTAATAGCTTTATAAATGTCTTAATCTCAATTTGATTTCTTCCTCCATTATACTGTTTTAAAAAACCATACAATGATTTCATACTATCTAAGATAAATTCCTTAAGATTAAAATCTATCCTATTTAAATAATAAGGTAACTTATTTATATGTGGAGACTGATTATAAATACATTTGAAATCCTTTATTGAGATTTCCTTATACTCCTGAATGGAACCTGAAGGTTTATCAGGATTACTTATAAAATCCAATTTATCTGCAATATCCTTTAATATGATGGGATATGTAAAATATTTAATTCCTTTAAGTTTTAATTTTCTAGGGTTAAAGTTCTCCTCATCGTTATCCTCAAATACCTCACTGACCTGGGTATAAGCCAGAAAAGATAGTTTATTATCATGTTTTGAAAGAAGTAGAATATTGTCATTAGCCTCTATTTTCTGAAAAACACCTCTTTTTTTATGTGAGAATAATGCTTTACCATCATTAATATCATTTAGGTATTTCTCATCAAACTTAAAAATATAGAATTTACCTTCACTTTTACTTACTCTATCCATAATCAAAAATCCTAGAAAACTTTTATACAAATATAAGAATATCTATACTATAATAAAATATATATAATTATTTAATAAAAATTCCATGAAAAATGACCCTGTGATATTATGACATTAAACTTTGAGGAAATTGATTCAACAAATAGAGCAAACAATAATCTTTATTCTAAATTAGCATCAGAGTTTAGCAAAATCATAAGTCTTAAAAAACCAATTTATGATAAGAATAATCCTAAAATAAAAACGAAATTCCTAAATTACTCTAAAAAAAGAAGAATGTGGTTTAGTAGAATTATAGACACAGAGAATTTTATATATTTCTTTGGATATAACTATGGAAAAAATAGCTTTAAAGGAATTAAACCAATCCTAATCCTTGAGTTTGACAAAAATGGAGACTATAATAAGGATTCAAGCGGATTATTCGTAAAAGAAAATGGAAAAACCTCCATATTAATTAATCCCAACTATTTTAAGGTCCATCCTATAGGAAAAAATATAAAAACGATCACTTCACTTGATAAAATAGAATATGACAATAAAGAGTTCTATTATATAGGCCCCATTGATGGCAATGAATTTATAGAAAATATAAATAGGGTATGTGAGGAAATAGAGTCCATAGATTCTGATTTAAATCAGAAAAACAGACTTAACATTAAAGCAGATATTGAATCAGAAATAGCTAAAAGACCAGAGCCACAGGATAAATGCGTTATCTGTGGTGAAGATACAAAACTAGACAATATCTATGAAAATAGCTATGTTTTGGAACTTAGAAAAAATCACATGGACAAGTGTATAAACTGTATTAATAAGATCATCGCGATTTCAGCCCATATGCAAATAAGGAAGGAATATGGAAATTCCTTTAATGTAAATGATCTAAGGGAAAGGTTTATAGATCCGGAATTTGTAAGTTATATATTAAACCTTTTTATAAAATACCAGTTGTCCGTTAAGATAAAGAACAACTATATTCTAAGCAATCCAAAATCTGACTTTAAAGCCTATAATAGTTACATAATCAAGAACATACTTATTGAAAAGGAAAACTACAAAGGCAAGGTTAAAAAAACAGAAACCCCGACCATTGAAATTGACAAATTAGGAAACGGGATAAAGAATGAACATCATGTTGTAATCGATAATGTGAAAAGACCAACACCTCACACAAAAGTTAAAAAACCTCTAAAATACATCAATAAAAGAAAAAGATCCAGGAAAAAAACAATCTCCCCAAAGGACGTTCTAATCTCCGGTAGAAATAGAGACATAAAAACCAGAAAAACCAATACGCATGATAGGAGAAAAACAATCTCCTCAAAGGACGTTCTAACATCAAGAGATACGGATAATTCTAAAAGATGTAGGGTCTGTGGAGATAAATTACCTGAATCCTCAAAAGACGACAAATGTAAAACCTGTAAAAAAAGGTATAATGCCATTAGAAGTCTTGTTAAACTATTAGATTCAATATCCATAGAAGACAGATTTAAGACTGAGGATTTAAACCTTAAACCTATTGAACTTAAAGGCATCATATGGAATCTTGAAGATTTTGATTTAATAGAACATGACAATAGCACTGACGAATACCAACTAAAAAGCAGAGATACACTTAAAACCTTTATTGACAGATATGGTGAGGGAGATTTTACACTTAAAGGGATCAATGTCGAAAAGACCCCCACTAAAAGATGTAGACTATGTAATAAAAACCTAGATTTATCCAAATTTAGTAAAAATAGAAAATCCGCAGACGGATATAATGAATACTGTAAGGACTGCCACAGAAAGGTACGTGCAACAAGATATTTAATTGATTTACTTAAATTTGAATCCCTTAACAACGAGTTTAATAAGGATTCAATTGATTCCAAATTCGGAAATGGAATGATTCTTCAAAGTAAATTAGACACACTCGTTGAAAATAACATACTTAAATTTGATATTGAAGATGAAAGCTATAAGTTCAATGACTATGATTTTATCTATAACTTCTTTAAAGAAAATGCTAGATTTGAAAACTACTATGAAGAGGGCATAAAAGAGTTAGGTAATTTAGATAAGGATATAGAAAAAACCACCGACAGTCCAAATCAAGACATACAAGAGAAAAACAATGAATTAAATCTTAAAAAGAAAGATGATAGTTATCTAATCAATGGAACATGTAGTGAAGATCAGTTTTACATACTAATAAATGAGATTAAAAATACCAATAACAATATCAAAGAGCTTAAACTTAAAGAGGACAAAGATAATTTTAGAATACATCTTATAGTTGAAAATAGATTAGACTTAAATGAATTAATATAATCTAAAAAAACCATCAATAAATAATTATTTAATAAAATAGACCAAAATAAGAATCAAAACTCTAAAAAACATGAAAACAACAAAGAAACAAGAACCAACTAACAAATAAAAAAAAAACATAAACCAGAAAAACAACAAAGAAACAAGAACCAACTAACAAATAAAAAAAAAACATAAACCAGAAAAACAACAAAGAAACAATAACTAGAAAAAGCAAGAAAAACCAAAAAAAAAACCTCAAAAAACAGATAAACAAACAATAAAATAATCAAAAAAACAATGATAAAAAAAACTTAAAAATCACTAGATAAAGATTAAACAAGATAAGAAGTAAAAATAGATAAAAAAAGAAAATTAAGCGGGATTTTCTGCAAGTTCGTCTAATACTTCACTTGCATACTCGGCAGAGATTTTAAAAATATCATGACTGTCTTCCAAGTTCTTCTTAACATGACCATGTAGGTCATCCCTGTTTATTTTACCAATCCATTTCATATCCCTTGTATGGGGAGTGTCAATATCCTCCACATATTTATAGTCAGATACAATATTTCCAATCAGATATTGCCTTTCCATCTCATCATAGGTTATAACATAATCATCAATATTAAAATCAAATAATAGTTTACCAATAATATTAGTTATATTACGTCTGTTTCTTTCATCCAATTCAGGATAAACTTCTTTTGCTAATTTCCTTAATTCTTCCTTTGAATTTACATTAGACAAATCCCTAAATTCAGAAGGCAATCCTATATAATTACCATCTTCAAAATCTTTAAAGAATTTAGTTTGAAAACCTGCCTTTACCAAATACATTGATTCCATAATTTAACCCCATTAATTAAATATATCCTATCTTTTATATAAAAATTAATTAAACAATCTGATTTTTTTTATCAAACTATTTTTTTATTAATTTTTAAACTTTTTATATAAATAAATTACCATTTTATAAAAATATTTATAATCTAAATTAGAACATATAATAAATAAAAAAATAGTGGTGAGCAACATGGGATTGTTTGGAGGAAATCAGAATCCTGAGTTAAAAGCAACAACAGACAAGATTAACGATTACCTAGGTAAAATTAGATGTAGTGGAGAGCCTATGGATATTATATCTACTTTTACCAAAGACACCTATCTTTGGGCCGAGGCAAGAAAGAGAATGATACAGGAAGCGGACTCAGGAATACTTACAGCAGATAAAGTTGAGAATCGTTATTGTGAACTTGTGGCTGAATTAACAAACACACCTAAAAACAAGGTATTTGAAAGAAGAAGCGAACTTAGGGGAGAGGACATACCACATAACGAAGACATGGAATCCGAGGATAGTCAGGAAACAGATCCTGAGGACGAAGCCCCTGAAGATGATAAGATATATGTAATGGATGGAAATACTTTAGAGACTGGAAAAAACTTTTTAGGAAAAAAGAAAGATGAATATGTAAGATGCAAATGCATTCTCGATGATGATAACATTTTAATTGAGAAAAGATCAACATTTACAGCAAAGCCTAAAGGTATAGAGAAGATATACTATAAAGACATTACAGATATTGAATTTATTCCAGATAAAATAAGCACTATCAAGATCAAGACAAAGGATAGTGAAACATTAATACAGCAATTTAGTGAGGAGATTTTAAAAAGTTTTTATAATGGATTAAAAGAGTATGTGGACAATTAAGAAATCAGATGAAATTTTAATTTATTAAGTTCTATTTTTATATTATAAAAAAAGAGATAAAATAGAACTTTAACCTATTAGATTCTATTTTTAGACCCTTAAAAGGAAACAAATAAAATAGCGATATTTAATCTACTTTAAGTTCTTTAACTTTAATATGTGGATTTATATATCTTTTACTGCTTTTTTCAGATTTAACATGAATTGCAGAGCGGGGACACACATTAATACATGCCATGCAAAATTCACATCTATGATTAAATCTAAAGGTTTTATCCTCAGAATCCGTTAATCTAATATTTCTTACAGGACATACCGTTTCACATAATCGGCATACAGTACAATTATCATCAACTGTAAACCTTTTATCCACATCATCAACCACACCCCTATGACGTTTTGCAGAACACGCCTTAGTTAATACTTTATCCATTATGGAGATTTTAGGTTTATAAACCTTTTTAGAATAGATATCAGATACTATCTCATCAATTTTCCTCTGAATCTCAGCATCATCCTTCTTTTTAATTTCCTTATCCATGTCAAAAACAGGAAGATAATTATCAACCATACAAATATCATTGAAGTAATCTATTTCTAATCCCCTTTTTTTAAGAATTCTTTCACAGTCACCAAGTGTACCTGCATCTGTTGTTCCATAAGTTACAACAACAAAAATATAATCTGCTTTAACCTGCATAGCATTCATAAATCTTTCAACGATTCTAGGAACCCCATAATAATAACATGGAAAAACAAAGCCTACCACATCATCCTCAATGTTATATTCATCAGACCACAATAATTCTGAAATATTTAAAACTTCCCCACCTATCTCTTTTGCAACATATAAACAATTACCGGTACCTGAGAAAAATAGAGTAATCAAATTAAACACCTCAATAAAAATTTATATAAAACAGATATATGTTTAAAATTATTCAGATAAAAACATTTCTTTAAGATTAAATTACAAGTAATTTAAGTGACAAGAAAATTCCATATTAATCTCAGGTTTTTTCTAAGATAGCATAAATAAGTCTTTAAACAGCTTTTTAAAAAAATTGTATATAAAGTTTAATATGTTAAAATTAAAAACAAATAATTAACATTAATTTAAAAACATCAATTAAAATTGAAAAAATATTAATTGTATAAGAATCATATGAAAAAACTAAATATTTATAGAATAAAAATATTAAAACAATAGATATTAAATTATAAAAATATAATTTAATTAAAAAATTTAATAAGTAGTAAAGATTAATATATAAATGATGCGTATTTTAAAAAGTGCATTTAATATGGAATATTTATCCTAAAATAATAGAAAGTTTATTAAAGATTCAATATAAACAATTGAAAACGGTTTAACCATTATATCAATTGTGTAAATAAAATTCCAGATCTTACAATAAAAAAAATGAAGATGATAAAATGAAAGAAACACACCATAATACTAATGCCGCTTTAATAACCGTAATATTAATAATAGTCATATTAATCTGTTTATTTGTTATTGTTAGATTATTGACATCCTAGTTTTAGATTTTAAACTAAATTCTTGAAATTCAACATTTTAAATTATTTTCATATAATTTAAAAAAAAATGAAGTAAAAAAGTCAACACAGTTTCATTTATAATACCATAAATGAAGAAACAACTCCAAAACACGTATAATAAAATTTTTAATAAAGATTTCCATATAAAAATTTTAAAAGATTCGTGAAAATATGAGTAGATACATAAATAATTGTATGAATGAGTGGAACGTTCTTATAGAAGCGTTAGGACAGGGAAAACAATCAGTACTATTTAAAAAATACAAAAGTAAACAAGATAATTTCCTATTATACCCTACAATTACTTATGCAAATAAAAAAGATACATTAAATGGTTTTAAACAGAAACATGAGGAATTTGTAAAAGATAATCTATATCCTACAAGGGAGGATAAGAAATATGAAGTCAAATATTATGCAGAAGTTAAGGACATAATAAATATACCATTCATAAAATTAATAAACTATAATTACCTTAGCATAGTTACTACCAGATTCATTGCCCAGGAGTTATCACAGAACAATATCTATCTATGGCTACTTAGAGTTTATAAATTAGATCAACCCCTAATGTTAGAGAGAAGTCCTGGAAAATTATATTCCCACATCAAAGATTGTAAAATTGATGTGGAAAACCTTGAACCAGTGCTAAGCGATAAAGAATTTGAAAGGATTGAAAGACTGATTAGACTTGCTAAGTCCGGTGAGATGGTTAATGAATATACATTGTAAAATCAAAATTAATTGAAACTTGCCGAATCCAGTAAAATGGTTAATGGATATAGACCATAATTTTTTAAATACTGATTCATTTTATTAAACAACAAAGTCTTAACTGATTATTACTTTTTATATAAACTTTTTTTTAAAACAGCAATTATACTTAAATCAATTTAAAAAATAGAATGTTTCCAGGATTAATCATTTTTGA
>NZ_BAGX02000026.1 GCF_000320505.1 Methanobrevibacter boviskoreani JH1 | reverse complement strand
GAAAGACTTAAAAAAAACTTAAAAAAAGTTTAAAAACATAAAAGAAAAATAAAAATTTAAAAATATTTAAAACATTTATATATTGATATCGAAGTTACCACCGGAATACTCATTTAATGATTTAACATTAATATCTGTTTTTATAGCTGCTTCAATAGCTTTTAAAGTAGCCCTTGCACCAGATAAAGTAGTTACATATGGAATTCCAAGTTCAATTGCAAGACGTCTGATGATATATCCATCAAGTGCAGCTTGCTTACCATATGAGGTATTGATAATCAAATCAATTTCCTTATTTAAGATAGCATCACGAATATTTGGTGTTCCCTGTGAAACCTTTTTAACCTTTTCAATCGGTACGCCCTCAACTGCATCAGCAGTACCTGAAGTTGCACAGATTTCAAATCCTAAATCATGGGCCTTCTCCATAAGAGGCTGTATTTTCTTCTTATCCTTATCGCGAACACTTATAAATATCTTACCTGATTTTGGAAGATCCATACCTGCTGCAAGTTGTGATTTATAAAATGCAACACCAAAGTTATCATCAATACCAATTGTCTCACCTGTAGACTTCATCTCAGGTCCAAGAATGGTATCTGACTCAGGTAGTTTTAAGAATGGGAACACTGATTCCTTAACAGCCACATGATCTATTTTGATAGGTTTTGTAAGATTAAAGTCCTTAAGTTTGTAACCGATCATAAGTAAAGTTGCTATTTTTGCTATTGGAACGCCTATAGCCTTACTTACAAATGGAACTGTCCTACTTGCACGAGGGTTTGCCTCAATAATATATACCATTTCTGTATCCAATTTTACGGCATATTGAATATTCATTAAACCTACAACATTAAGTTCTAATGCAAGTGCACGAGTATCCTCCCTAATTTCATCAAGTAAATGTTTTGGTATGGTATGAGGAGGAATTATACATGCAGAATCTCCGGAATGAACACCAGCTTCCTCGATATGTTCCATAATACCTGCAATAAACACATCTTCACCATCACATAAAACATCCACATCAAGTTCTACAGCATCCTCAAGGAATTTGTCCACCAATATAGGATGTTCCGGTGAAACCTTTACAGCCTCCTGCATATATTCCTCAAGCTCATCGTTATCGTATACAATCTCCATTGCACGTCCACCAATAACATATGATGGCCTTACAAGTACCGGAAAACCAATTTCAGATGCAACTTCCTTAGCCTTTTCAAAGGAATGGGCAAGTCCAAACGGTGCTTGATGTATTTTAAGCTTGTTTAAAAGTTTTGTAAATCTTTCCCTATCTTCTGCAATATCAATACTATCATAAGGAGTACCCAATATTTTAACACCTGAATTTGCAAGAGGAACTGCAAGATTGATTGATGTCTGACCACCAAATTGTACAATTACACCATCAGGTTTTTCTCTTTCGATGATACCCATTACGTCTTCAAAGGTCAAAGGTTCGAAGAACAGTTTATCAGAGATATCATAATCAGTACTTACAGTTTCAGGGTTATTGTTAATAAGAATTGTTTCAATGCCCTGTTGTTTTAAGGCAAGTGAGGAGTGTACACAGCAATAATCAAACTCAATACCTTGACCAATTCTGATTGGTCCTGCACCAATAATGACAATTTTTTTATCCTTATCCTCACTTAACTTAAGCTCATCACCCTTATCGTAGGATGAATAGTAATATGGGGTTTTAGCCTCAAATTCTCCACCACAGGTATCTACCATCTTATAGGAAGGAAGTACTTTTAAATCCTCTTGAAGCTTACATATGTCATCTACAGATTTATCTGTAAGTTTTGCAAGTTTTGTATTAGTAAATCCTAATTGCTTAGCATGTCTGAAATAGTCTTCATCCTGAAGCTTTTCAAAACTAACCTCATTTTCAAAATCAACAATGTTTTTAATTTTATCTAAGAAGAATGTGTCAATATCGGTTAAATCTGAGATCTTCTCAATGTCCATTCCATCCTTAATAGCTGAGTATACCTGAAGAAGTCTCTCATCGGTTGGATGAGATAGGGCATATTCATCATAGTCAAAGTATTCAAATCCGTCATAGCCTAAATCAAGGGATCTTAAAGCCTTTTGAAGAGCTTCTTCCAATGTTCTTCCAATAGCCATAACCTCCCCTGTTGCTTTCATTTGAACACCAATTTCCCTGTTTATTCCTTTAAATTTGTCAAAAGGCCATCTTGGTATTTTAACAACAACATAATCCAAAGTTGGTTCAAATGATGCAGGTGTTTCCTTTGTAATATCATTTTTTATCTCATCTAAAGTTAATCCTAATGCTATTTTAGAGGATATTTTTGCAATAGGATATCCTGTAGCCTTAGATGCAAGAGCACTACTTCTACTTACCCTTGGATTTACTTCAATAACCTTATATTCACCGGTTTCAGGTTTTACTGCAAATTGAATATTACATCCACCTTCAATACCTAGAGCCCTTATGATTTTAATAGATGCATCCCTTAGATTCTGAGCATATTTATCTTCAAGATTCTGTGCAGGAGCCACTACCACACTTTCACCAGTATGTATACCCATCGGATCTATGTTTTCCATATTACATACAATAATACAGGTATCATTGGCATCACGCATAACCTCATACTCGAATTCTTTCCATCCAATAACAGACTCGTCTATAAGAACCTGATTAATAAAACTCATATCCAAACCATGTCTGGTGATTTTAATAAGTTCTTCTTCATTATGAGCTACTCCACCACCTGTACCTCCAAGAGTGAATGCAGGTCTTACAATAGCAGGATAACCGATATCCTCAATAGCCTTCAAAGCCTCTTCAATTGAATTTACAGCATGACATTTTGGAATAGGCTCATTAAGTTTTTCCATAAACAATGCAAATAAATCCCTATCTTCCACATTCTTAATGGTTTCTAAATCAGATCCAAGAACTTCAATATCATCTAAATATCCAAGTTCCCCAAGGCCTGTTGCAATATTAAGACCAGTTTGACCTCCCATGGTAGGAAGTATTCCATCAACATTCTCTTTTTTAATAATTTTCGCTACAATTTCTGGAGTTAAAGGCTCTGTATATACTACATCAGCCATATCCATATCGGTTTGAATAGTTGCAGGATTACTGTTAACCAAAACAGTTTCAATACCCTCTTCTCTTAATGATTTACATGCTTGAGAACCGGAGTAATCAAATTCTGCAGCTTGACCAATTTGAATAGGACCTGAACCAATAATAAGTACTTTTTTAATATCCTTCCTTATAGGCATTTTATCCTCTCTCTTTTTAAAAAAAAATGATATCTATAATTTTAAAAGTTCTATATTTAAAAAACTAATAATTTTAATTAATAATCTCTTCTTGATAAATGATTCAAACTAATATTTCTCAATAGTTTCCTTAAATTCTTCAAATAATGATCTAGTATCATTTGGGCCAGGTGAAGCTTCTGGGTGATATTGAATACATTTAAGTGGCAACTCTTTATGGGCAAATCCCTCAGGAGTACCGTCATTTAGATTAATCTGAGTAAGTTCCAAATCACTATCTTTTAAAGATTCTGCATCTACAGAAAATCCATGATTTTGACTAGTAACAAATACTTTACCTGTTTTAAGGTCTTTTACAGGTTGGTTAGCCCCCCTATGTCCAAATTTCATTTTAAAAGTCTTTGCACCAAAGGATTTTGCAATTAACTGTTGACCCATACAAATTCCGAAAACAGGAAGTCTATTAGATAGTTTTTTAATATTTTCAACAGTAGTGCCCATTCTCTCAGGATTTCCCGGTCCACATGAAACCATCAAACCATTCACATCATAATCTAAAATATCCTTATAATCCATATCATAAGGTACACGTACTACACCAACTCCCAAATCAAGGAAATTGTTAATAATACTGTTTTTAACACCACAATCAATAATCGCTACATTAGTTTTATTGTATTGTCCATATATTTGGGTTTCTTTTGTAGAAACCTCAGGTACAAGATCCAAGTCAGTAATGCTTTTCTGGTTTCGAGCAAGTTCTAGTAGTTCTTCATCTTCAATATCCTCAGTACTAATTGCACCTTTCATAGAACCATGATTTCTTATTTTTAAGGTTAAATCCCTTGTATCTACACCACTAATACCTGGAATCTCGAATTCCTCCAAGAAATCATTTAAGGTTTTCTGGGCAGTATATCTTGAAGGTTTCTTACAAACCTCCCTTACAACATATCCTTCAGCCTGAATCTTATCAGATTGATAATGTTCCTCTGACACTCCATAGTTACCTTCTAAAGGATAAGTAGACATCAATATTTGACCATTAAATGATGGATCGGTTAAGGATTCAGTATAACCAACCATACCTGTGGTAAATACTACTTCACCTACTTTAGTTGTTTCATAACCAAAGGATTCACCTTTTACAATAGTACCATCTTCTAAAGCTAATTTGGCCCCATTTTTCATTAAATCACCATAAGTAAAATAATTCATCTGCTAATTATTAAATCTAAAAATTTTTGATGAACATCATATTATTTTAATATTTGTAAAAATTATTATTTTAAGTTAACTATAATTAGTTGATTTAATTTAAGAAAAATAGGTTTTTAATGAAAAATAGTAAATTTTAATTTTAAGATTCCCCTTAAAAAAAATTCCCATAAAACCAAATATTTTAAAAACAGATAAAAGTTATTAAAATTTTTATAAAAAAAGAATTTACAATACCTAATTTTATCTTATCTTAAAAAAAATGAACATTAACTAGATTTCAGCTTAAATTTTAAAAACAGACTTAGAAATTATAATCTGAATTATGATAAGTTTAAAAAAAAATAGAGGAATAGTCAAAAGATTGACTATCTTAAAAAAAATCCGATTTTATTTTCTTACAGTTATCTTACTGTTCATTGTCTTAGCATTAAAGGTACCGTCACCTGCAAATGCAGTCTTAATGGTATAGGTACCTGCCTTGGTAAATCTAACTTTTAAGGTAGCTTTACCATTTTTATCAGTCTTTAAGGTATATGTCTTACCATTGACACTAACCTTTAATGTTCTACCCGCAGCATTAACATAAGATGATTTATCAGTTGCCTTGACACCTTTTAAATTGAAGGTTAGGGTCCTGTAAGATCTAACTTTAACAGGATTAGTACCACTAACAGTGATAGTGGAGGATTTTTTAGTAACTGTAATCTTATTTACAACAAAACTACCGTTACACTCATCATCCCCTAAAAATGCAGTAGCAAAAGTATAGACACCCACATTTGCAAGGTTGATCTGAAGACGAGCACCACCGTTTTCATCAGTTGTACGATTGTAAACCTTACCATTAAAACCAATACTAATATGTTTACCAGCTAAAGCATTACCCTCAGAATCCTTAAGTGCAACAACAAAGTATCCACCACGCTCACCTTTATAATAATCAACAGCAGTCTGACTAAAATCAGATGAGACGATTTGAGTAGCAATTCTTTCTGGTTTAGGAGCTACTACCACATATATTGAAGAGTTAGTTCCTAAATAATCGTCATTACCTTTATATATTACAGTAATATTATTACTTCCTGTTAAATTATTGATTTGAGCATTACCGTTTTCATCAGTTACTAAAACAGTACTAACCATATCACCATTAATTAAATAGTCAATAGTTGCATTATTAATTGTAGTACCATTAATACCAGTTAAAGTTATAATGATATTTCCATTTTTATCTGAATTAAAAGAAAATTTAGAATCTGATTTAGGAAGGCTAGTTGCATTAACATAGCTTATATTTTTATCTTCTTCACTAATTATATCAGTAGTAGCAGTAAAATCATAATGACAGTTTTTAATACCAATGTAATCAAGACTGTCTGTTGGAATACCGACAATTCCTTTTACATTAAGATCTGAGAAGTCACAGTCTTCAAAATAAATACCATCATCAAGAACAAATGGACTAGATTTATTTACAATTGAGTCTGCTGTAATGTTTTTAAAAGTACAATTAGTAAAATTAATACAACTGTAAGACCAACTGTCCATGAATAGAGTACTGTTTACATTTTCAAATATACAATTTTCAAAGGTAAAATTACGTGTACATTTTATACCATACTCTTCAGGAGAAGTATCATCTTTAACATTTAAAGCGAAACCAAAAGTACCGTCTCTAAATGTACAATTAATAAAACGTGAATTTATACTAAAAGAACCTTTTAAAAAAGTCATATTTATAAAAGTGTGTAAATTGGTTGGTTCAGTGTAATAAAGTGCCATAGGGAAATTAACCCATATAGTATTTGGTCCTTGTCCAATGAGAGTAGTGTTGAATTGAGTATCCAAACCTCGTTTCTTTCTAGAATAATTTCCATCTGCAAGATAAACCACTCCCTTATGATTCATTGCCACATATACACTACTGCCACCATATGCAGTTGCCCAACTTTTACCATCACCATTTGTGTTACTTGATGAAACATTAACATATACTGCATCTTCATTGTTGTCTTTAAGTATGTTGTTATCAGACACATTAATTTCATTATTGTTTTTTGAAGTTACAAGAGTATTTGCGGATATTGGATTATTGAAGATATTATTTGTTCCAATGTTTGTTTGATAACAATTATTAAATGTGTTATTTTCAAATGTATAATTTCCATTTATACTTACTGTATCTGTTAAAGTTGATGTATGATTAATAAAAGTATTGTCATAAACTTTGAGATTTGGTATTCCTGCGGAAATATTTTCAAATGATTGACTGTATGCTGCTATTGCTTGTCCATTATCTGCACTATTAGCTATAAATGTTGAATTATGGACATTTAATGCACCACTATTCATTGCAGTGATAGCTCCTCCAGATCCATTATTACAAAGATTAGCATTTTCTTTAAAGGTACAATTTTCTATAGTAATATTATAATTACCCATAAACCATCTAGATGCACCAATAGCTCCACCACCAGTGCTAGTGTTACATGTATTACTGTCAAAAATAGAATTGTATACATTTAATTTACTATAAGTGTATAAAGCTCCACCATTCCATCCAGCATTATTGTTAGTAAAGTTAGAATTATTTATAAGTGTCTGTGAGTTATAATGTGTGTGTATTGCACCGGCCCACCATGTAGCAACATTATTTCTAAATTCAGAATTATTAACACTTAAAATTCCACAATTATTAATAGCACCAGGTTCAACAGCCGCAGAATTATTAATAAATTTTGAATTATCAATACCCATTACAACATTTGTTCCATAATTTGTTATAGCACCATATCCTGTAGAACAGTTTATAAAATTAGAATTAATAATGCTCATATTTCCCTGGAAATTATAGATTACTGAATTTCGACCAGTGCCAGTTGTAATATTAATAAAATTACAATTTTCTATTGTATTAGCACCAGATAATCTTAAAAGGTTTTCAACATTCATATTAACAAATGTAACATTAATAAAATTAATAGTTAAACTAGAGTCATCTGAACTAAATGGTGTACCATTATAAGTTCCTGTAAAATAACTACCACCAGTACCAATTATATTAACATTACTAATAAATTTAATACCACTAGTTGGTATATATTCGTTTCCAGTTAATATAATAGTTGCATCATCTTCAGAACTACATTTATTATATAATTCACTCCAGTTACTTGCTTCTTGTTTATTTTCAGTATCTAATTTTAAGTTATTTTTATCATTAATTTTAGTAACCGTATTGTTTTGAGATTGTGAGTCAAGAGCTCTTTCACCAACGTTCTCATTTATTGTAGTGTCATTTACATTAGTTTCAGTGACAACACTATCATTAACATTATTGTCTACATCAGCAGCACTAACAGTACCAAGTAAACAACAAATAGCTACTAAACAAAGAATAAAAACAAACAATTTACTCTTTTTTATTTTCATATTAATTTTTACTCCCTAAAATTATTTAAAAATTAAAAACAAGTCTACCTTAAAATAAAACATATCATAAAAGAATACCTAAAAAAAGAAAAAAATAAAAAAGTATAATAAATTAAAATATATTTTATAACAATTAAAGTACACTTGAATTATTGTTACTATAACATTACTAATAAAATTTTCCAATTGATTTTAAAAAAATTAAAATATGATTTAAAATTCATCATTAAAAAAATACAAAAAATAACAATAATCAATCAAAAAAAAAAATCAATAAAATTAATCTCATGTTTAAACTCACAATATCCAATAAGCATATTTTTGACCAAATAACCCCTAACAAGGAAATAGGAATCAATACGTAAAGTTAAAATAAAATAAAAATTTAACATTAATATATTTTAAAATTAAACCCCATATTATTTTAGTAATTAAAATAAATTTAAATTAAAGGTCATATTTATAAAAAATAATAACCATCAATCCTACATAGAAAAGATAAACCTTGTTTTAAAGGATTTTAAGATAAAAAAAACCAACTAAAATATACAATATAAAATTTTAAATAATAAACATATCATATATTAAAGTATATCTTAAAAAAAATAAAATATATTTTAATTAGAAAATAATAATAATACTTTTTCATCATGAGAGTATTAAAATTAATACTTTCCGATAACCTATTATTTTCTATTTTTTTTAAAAATACAATCAATTGTTCTTTAAAAAATAACAAGAGTTTTTGATAAATACTCAAAAGGTTAAAAAAACTGGTTTAGAGTAAATATTTTTATAAAAATTAAAATATTCTTTTAAGATATTGAATGTGAAATTTAAGAATAATTTAATAGAGCAGGAAAACATCTTTTAAAAAGATAAAAATTATCTATAGAATAATTATTAGATAATGAATTCCTTAGAAATTAGATTATCAAGATTAAGAAATAAGAAGGTATCTTAATGAAAAAATCAATAATAATTTTTACATTAAGTCTGATTATTTTATCCTGTTGTATAAGTGCTATTAGTGCTAGTGATACAAATAACAACACTTTAGCAGATAACCATAACAATATTCTAACATCTACCAGTAACAACACTATTAATAATACTGTAAAACAGGAGAATAATCAAAATCTTTCTTTATCTTTAAATCAAAGTGAAAATCCCGACCATTATACTGTAAATTCAAGTAATTTTCATGATTACTTCGATGATAATAATAACCTAAAACCAGATTATGGTGGTAAAGTCATGGTATTTGAAGGAGAGTTCAATGATTTGGATACTCTTGTAATTTACCAGGACAATACCGTTATAGTTGGTAATAATTCATTATTAAAAAATACTGCATTCGGATTATATGGTGAAAACATTTATCTTAAAAACTTAAACTTCCAATTAAATAAAAGTTTTAGTGATAATAAAGATTCAGGTATTTACGTTGGATCCGATAATGTAACCATTGATAATATTACAATGGATTATACTGTTCCAGAAGGAAATAATGGTATTGGAATATATGTAGGAGACACTGGTTATAAGAACATCTTTAGATTCAACCTATATTACAGTACAGTAAATCTTACAAGTACAAATCCAGATGGATTCTACAAATATGGAGTTCTTGTAAGAGATACAACACTTGGTTTAATCTATGGAAATAAAATTAATTGTAAATTACCGTTAATGGCCGTTAATTGGGCTGGTGGAATCTTTGGTGGAGTGAGTATGGATTATGTACTTGGATTTGGTGCCGAGGATTCAAAATACATTAACTTTGTAAATAACTATGTAAATGTATCTGCAACCGCATTAGGTCAATCATTTCCTACATTAGATGCTTGCATGTTTTATAAATGTGATAAAGCAGTTATTAAAGGAAACAAAATCTATGAAGAGGATTTATTGACTAAAAAAGGAACTAATAACTACCTATACGGTCTAGATATTTACATGATGAACAATGTAACCATTGCAAACAATGAAATCCATATGAAAACCTATGGAGGACAAGATTCAAATGGTGCCGCATATCCAATTCAAGTCAATGGACCTTCATCAGATATAAAAATCGCATATAACAATTTAACAAGCATAAACAATGGTCCTAATCTTGGGATATATTCAAATAATTACTATGGAGCAGTGAAACTCTATATCCTCAGTAATTTTATAAATGTTACAGGTTATGCAGGTAGAAGCAATTGGGCATTAGTTGCAGGTATTGAAGTACAAGACAGTGACGATGTAATATTAAATAACACAATCTATGCCCAAAACGTAAATAATGATAGCAATAATAGAAATAACAATATTTATGGTATCAGCTATTCACAGTCTACCTCTGGAAACCACCAATACAACATACAATACAATAAAGTTATAACTAATGGATATAATGCAGTAATGTTAGATGCATATCATGGAGTTACAAACAGTAAAATTGGAAACAATGTATTGATAACAGACCACTCACAAGGAGATGACGCCGTTGAAATCAAAGGCAATACTAAAAGATACAATAACCAAGTTTTCAACAATACTGGAAACCCTGATGAAAAACAGGATATGCCTGAGGATTTAGTTCCCAATGATGTTATAAATGCAATGAGCAATCCATATACTCCAAATACTAGAAATTTCTTCAATACCAATACTGATGGAAATGGAAACAATCCATTTAATGGAAATGGAACTGGAAACAGTACAAACCCATTTAACATCAATGGTAGTGGAAACCACAATGGACTCAATGGAAACTCATCACAAAATGGTAGAATCCATAATGGAAACGGTATAATAAATGGAAGAACCATGTTTAACAGCAATGGTAATTCAATACAAAACAATAATGGATCAGTTAGAACCGTAAGTAATTCAACAAATGCAAATACAGGTATGTCAAGTGAAGATTTAGCAAGTGGATCAAGTTCATCTGCTGGAGATAGCAGTCAATCTGCATCCAAAGCATATGCTATTTACAAGAACACCAATAATCTTAAAGACACTAACTACACATTACCATTTGGAATAATTGCTATAATTATAATTATATTAATTATTACAGGATATGTATATAAAAAAGATAAAGAAGAATAAAATTTAAGGTTTAATAAGGATAATTAAATATTACGTTTACAAACTAATATTTACATTATCTATTTACTATTTTTAAGAAGGATTTTTTTCTAATTAAATCAGTATTCATTGTAATTCAATCCGAAATTACAAAGTTTTTCAAGACATTTAAAATTTCACTCTATTTTTTAAGTATTTTTCAACTGTAAATCTATAAAAATTTTTTTACTATTAACCCTTGTTTTAAGTATTGTTTCGTTGTAAATCTATAAAAAAATTTTTTATTATTAATATTTGTTTTATGTATTATTCCATGAAAACTGGATTTTAACCAACCCATTTTATAAGAAAATGGTTTTAGAATAAATAGTTTCCAAATGCTCTCGGACTTTTTTTATATTAAGCAAACTAAATAGATAAAAATGTTGAAATAATAAAAGGAGGAGTGAGAATTAGACAAAAAACCATATTTGATGTGATTGAAGATGAAGGAACAATCTTCAAGGACAAATCTGTTTTTACAACAGAATACATACCTGAGATATATCAATATAGAGATCACCAACTAGATTCTATGGCATTTCATTCAAGAAAGGTAAAATCTGGATATGCACCATATAATATGTTACTTAAAGGCACCAATGCTACAGGAAAAACCACAACCCTAAAGAAATATTTCCAACTTATTAAGGAGGCATATCCTAATGTGTTTACAGTATATATTAACTGCAAGATTCATAGAACAGAATACCAGATATTTTCTGAAGTGTATAAAAGACTGTTCCATGAAGATATTGCAACGTTAAATACATACAATTTCTATAACAGGATAATGGATTATCTAACCGAGAATAAGATAATATTGATTCTTGGTCTTGATGAGTTTGATAATATTAAAAATTCCATAGAACTCAATAGAACATTGTATGATTTTTTAAGAGCTCATGAGGAATATCCTGATGTACAGATATCCGTAATTACTGTAAGCTCATCAAAGAATATCACTGCAACAGATTTGAATGTTTCAACCATACACCTTCCAATTGAGATAGGATTTCCATTCTACACCCAACAAGAAGTTTATAGTATACTTAAACAGAGGGTGGACTTAGGTTTTTATCCTGGTGTTATTAGTGAAGATCTAATTGCAGATATAAGTGAAAGGGCTTATAGATTAGGTAATTTACGTATTGGTATTAAAAAACTAGAACACGCCGGAGATAAAGCAGAATATAAAGGGCGCTGTAAAATAGAAAAAGCAGATTTAATGTAAATGATTATAGTTTACATAGATAGGGTTTGGTAATTTTTTTTATAAAAACATGAACTAATTCTACAAAAAAGATGATTTAAAAACATTGAAACTTAGAAAAAATAAAAACAGCTGATAATAAAATAGAAACTATAAAACTTCTTATAAAAAATAGATAATATTACCTGATTTTATATTTTAAAGATTTTAAACCGTAAAAATCGAATTTTAATAAAACACCATAATTAAAAAAAAAATAAAAATATAAGTTTAGAACTTATAGCTTTTTTCAACCGAATTAATCCATGGATTCTAATTCTTTTTTAACCTCATTCATGAATCTCAATTCACCAACACGTTTCATTGTACTAGCTACTCTTTCTTTTTGAGGTTTTTCACCTAACCTGTTATAGACCTTAAGGGTTGCCTCAATTAGTTTATATATTGTTTCCTCATCTTCAACGTTAAGTGTTAAACCTTCAACAACCTCACGACCACTCATTCCACCAATGTATAAATTAAATCCGTCATATTTGAGTTCTTTAGCTTTATGAGGACATGCATTAACACATTTTCCACAGCCAATACATACATCATAGTCGGTGTATGCAATATCCCCTGTAATTTCAAGTGCGTCTACCTTACATACATCGGCACATCTTCCACAACCGTTACATTTCTCTTCAACAGTATATGGAACCTTATAACCATTAATACCAAAATCGGAAATTTGTGGTCTTATACATTTATTAGGACAACCACTAATAGCTATCTTAAATTTATAAGGTGCTGGCAATTCTTTAAACCTTTCCTCACATTCCTTTGCAATTCTAGTAGTATCAATCAAACCTAACATACAATTCTGATTACCGGGACATGCAAGTGGTGACCTTACAAGAGGTCCCTCCCCACCATTAATAAATCCAGCTTCCCTTAACTCCAGAATCGCATTTTCAACATCAATAGGTTCAAAGTCATGTAATTCAAATTCTTCCCTATTTGTAACTTTTATTCTGGCACCATATTTTTTAGTAATATCCATTACAGCCTGAACTTCTTCATGAGTATAGAATCCGGATGGTTTGGATCTTAATCTAATGAAATATTTCCCATCAGTTCTTAAACCTACTCCACCATAATCATCAATCCAATAATAGGATATGAATTCATCATTATCTTTACGTTGTTTAAGTGCTTTCTGGAATTTTTTCTCTTTAAAGTCTCTTAGGAACTGAACTTTACTTACATCCACTCCATCTTTTACAGGAATAATGTTTTTAATATCTTCACCTTTTTCAGTTCTTATAATAATAGTGGAATATCCCTCTTCACTTCCAACAGATCCAACAGATACATCTGCAAGTTCTGAATCAAAGTCCCTGCACATTTTACAACCTGGAGCTACTTTGATATCCTTAACTGGAAGGTGTAAAACATCATCATTAGTTTCAATAGTGAATTTACCATTAATGACATTGAACTTTTTAACGTCATTGATATCGATATTATGCTCATCTAAAATTTCATCAATGGTTTCCTTATCGAATTTCTCGGTACAGAATAACCCGATGAAATATTCTATCTTAGGTAATTTTTTAGCCTTACCATCCCATCCTCTTTCAGCTGAATGTTTTGCGTGGTATGGATGATATTGTATCTTTCTCAAACCTTGAATTTGACAAGGAAGACCTACTACAGCAACTTTTCTAAGACCCTGATTATAAGCTTCGGACAATGCCTCTAATGTTGATATTGTATATTTGGATTTTACGGTTTTTGAAAGTTCATCGGGAGACTTGACAATCATGGACACAGGTTTCCATTTCTCGTCACCTACAACAATTGCACCATCAATCTTCTCAGATTCAATTAAATATTTTAAAAATGATGATACAACCCCACCGTCCTGTCCTTCTATTGTACCTTTACCATAATAATATTCTTCTTTAAAGTTTTCCCTAACCTCAATCATATGTTTAGCAGAGTACATTCTAGGACATACCTCCATACACATACCCTGACCGTCACGTCTACATTCTGAGGTAAGCTGTGGCCTGTCTGTAAACTCTAAAATATCATTAGGACATACAACGGTACAAGAACCACATTTAGCACACATGTCAGTTTCCACAATTTTATTCAATGCCCATTTATATTCTTTAGGCTCCTTTAAATTCTTATCAATAAAGTCTTGAATGGAACCCATCCCATTAATGACTTCACCTATAATGTCTTCGGTAACCTCGACATGTCTTTGTTTAGCAATTTGATAAGATTCCTCATCAATATACTCTTTGATTTTATCTTTAACATATTGTTTATCTTCTTCTGGAATATCCTCAGTTAACTTATTCAAAATCTTAGATATCATTTTAATACCTCTTATGTAATACCATATAAAATTTCAGATATATAAGTTTTAATACAAAATAATTACCCATTAAATCCCCATATTAATAAAAATATCAACAATAATTAATAAAACGGTTATCTGACTCATTTAATAATATAAGATTATTAAATTTACACATATAAAGTCAAAGTATCCAAATATAAACCAGATAGCTTAAAACAAAAATCAATAATTTTGGACCCGAATAATGACTATTTAATAAAAAGATAAAAAGACAATTGATTGCTATTTTTAAATCAAAAGTATTTATTTAAATATTTAAAAAAATATAATAAAATAGAAGTAATATTTATTTTTATAAATGGAAGTTAGGTTTGATTATGAAGGAAGAAGAATTTCTTAAAGATAAAGATCCTGAGGAAAGTGGTAATAAGTTTGTTAGGGATTGCTGTATTGGTCTTATAATAATAATTATTGCTATTGTAGGAATTAATTGGATAATTGGAGAACTAGGACCAGAATGTACAATGATAAACAGTGAATTCGATGTACCAAGTAGCCTTTCACTTCCAGACAATACAGAGGTATCACATACTGCTTACTTAAAAGATAATAATTATACACTTTCAATAACTGAAAATGTAAATAGCCAATCCATCAACAAGGAAATAGACGGACAGAAAATATTATCAAATACAAGCAGAAATATAAATGGAATTAATGTAACCATTATTAAAACAAATGATAATGATAAATATTTAAGTCATAATTATACTTATTACTCATTTACTAAAAACGACAATAGATATCTAATTAAATCCGATACAGGATTTAATGAAGATAAGATATTTGAAACCATTGGAAATATTAAGAGGAAATCTTAAATTTCTAATCTTTTTTTAATTTAATTGGTTATTTTATTTGAACCTTACTTTTCTAGATTAAACTATTTTTATTAATACAATTGATCTTAAATTATTTTAAATTAAACTATTTTTTATAAATAAATGAAATAGACATCGAAAACAAATACTACCAATAACTAAAAATGAGAGATACTATAAAAAATTTAATAATTAAGAATAAATAGCCAAAGGTCCATTTTAATAAGAAAGATTATAAAAAAACTAAAAAAATAGCCAGAAATAATAAAAATAATAAAAATAACACATGAAAAAAATTAATAAAAAATTATAAAAATAAAAAGAAGATGAATAGTAAATGACTAAACAAAACAAAATCTATTTTTTAACATTGCCAACGTCAATTGGCTCTTTTGAGTTCTTATCCTCTTCAGTATCAATCCAAAGTTTTTTAAGATTATCAATTTTGTGATTCTTCTTAATCTTTAAAACGTCAACATTAACCTCTTTATCCTCAACAACATCCTTAGGTATATTGATCTTGACCTGTTTATTTAAGTCACTTGTTGGGATTTTAATGTTAATGTTCTTTCTATTCAATAATAGTTTCCAGATGGAAACGTTTTGAAGCTCATCATTAATACTATCAACCATACTATTGATATTACTTGCAATAGCCCTGTTTCTTTCAGTGACTTCCTTTTCACTTTGGCTTACGGCATTATTGATCTTTGCACGTGTGGTTTTATTGCTAGCATTTACAATATCGTTAGTTTCCTTTACTGCATCAATAATAGCCTCTTCCATTGTTTGGTTAATATTATCTGTAACTTCAAATAACATCTCATTTCTCTCGTTAACCTTATTCTGAAGCTTATACAATTCCTCATTTTGAGCTTTTGTCTGTGGTAGGAATTCGGTACTTACCTTATTTGATTCGGCCTCTAAACGTTCACTTAATGTAATGACTTGATTTTCTAAATCAGAAATCTCATCATCCTTTGATTTAATCTCGGATTTTAAATCTTCAAGTTCTTCATCCTTTGCCTCAAGTTCAGATATTTTTGATTTTAAATCTTCAATCTCATTATCTTTAGATTCGGAAACAGACAATAAAGCTTTTAGTTTACTGATTTCCTTATCTTTAGCATCCATATCCCCAAGTTTAGATTCAAGTTCAGAGATGTTGGATTTTAAAATACCGATCTGTTCATCTTTGGCACCGATTTCCTTATCTTTTTCTTGTTCTATAGCATCAACATTAGAACTTTTATCCTTAAGATTTTCATTTTCAAGTTGAAGATCGATAATATTCTTCTTTAAAGATTCAATCTCATTATTTTTAATTGAAATTTCCTTAATGCTTTTATCTTCCAAATCAGACAATGAATTTTTCAGACTATCAATTTCAATATCCTTCACTTTCAAATCTTCACTGTTATTTCCTAATTCATCTATTTTTTCAATCTGTAATTCATATTCCTTGATTTTATCTTGAATCTCCTCATATTCAGAATTACTGAAAACAACTACCTTATCTCCCTTTTTAAAACCATCATCTGGACTGAATAGAGCAAGATTGTATTTTTTAATATCACCTTCAAGAGGAATATCATCAGTTACAGAATGTATTGTTTTACTAACCTGTTCAGTCATTTCACTCACTATTTTATAATATTATATTAACTATTAAATAAAATTTATTAAATAAAATAATAAATAAATAGTAATAATATTAAAAAAATTTTTCAAATTTTAAGACAATATTTAAGTTGGAATAGTTTACTGGAATCATGATGGTTTTCATGTAAATGATTTTAAGATGCATATCCATATTTTAGGCATCATATTTTGAAGAATCGGGATTCAACATTGTAAAGGTCCATGCATTATACATTGCTAAGTTGAGAATTGAAATTCGACATTTATAAAATATAAAAAAGATTAGGGATTAAAATGAAGAAAAAAGCTACGGTTATAGTAATTGTTATAGTATTAATTGCAGCGATTTATATTTTAGCTTATTTTCATGATGTAGATAAAGACAAACAGGAAGCTATGGAAAACCTTAAGCTTGAGGAGAAATACAACATAAGCAGTATTGCCGATGCAAAGTTAATCGAGAAGGTTGAGGAAAACAAATCAAACGGACCAAGTATCAGTTATAAAGACGATAGAAACTTTGAGGCAATAAGTAACATCTATTATGCCAATGAAGGCAGCATACCTGAGAACATAACAAAATATTATAAAAAATTAAACAAGGACAGTAAACACATTGAATGGGTCAGATACAAATATAAAAATGGATTAATAGACCGTGATAATTTTACAGCGGAAATAAATTATTATGCAAATAAAAACCCGTTGAACCATTATTTATTAAATTATTATGGATTCTATGAACCTATGAGTTTCTGGTCTCCATTTTAAACTATTTTTTTTATAAGATGGCCACTTCAAATCCAATTAACTATTTTTTTATATGATACAGGAATGATATTATGAACAGTAAAGATGGAATTATAGGATTAATTATAGGGGATGCACTTGGAGTGCCTGTTGAATTCAAGTCAAGGAAGGAACTTGAGAAGAATCCGATAGAAAAAATGATAGGTTATGGAACATATAATAAAGCTCCGGGAACCTTTTCAGACGACAGTTCCTTAACCCTTGCAACTATAGACAGCATAATAAAACATCCGGAAATCGATTATGAGGACATGATGACGAAATTCTCCAACTGGTACCATAATGGAGACTATACATCTGACGGTGAAACCTTTGATGTAGGCCATACTACCGTTCTAGCCATATCAAGATATGATGATGGAGTAAATCCTCTAAAATGTGGAGGAGGCTATGAACATGATAACGGTAACGGATCCCTCATGAGAATATTACCAGTAGCCTATCTGATTAATGAAAGGATGAGCAGCGAGGATGTGGAATTAATATACAATGTATCTGGACTTACACATAACCATAAAAGATCAAAGATTGCATGTCACCTTTATTGTCAAATAGCTGTTAAGTTATTAAACAATGACATAAGTCTTAGGGATTCAATTAACCAATCCATTGATGACATATTAAAATATTATAAAGATGACAAGGAGTTCGATATGGAAAGGGGAAGATTTGAAAGGATTTTCTCAGGGGAAATATTTGATTTAGACATGGATGACATCAAGAGTTCAGGTTATGTGATAGATACCCTTGAGGCTGTGCTATGGACATTAGCAAATACAAATTCATATAGGGAGGCATTGCTTAAAAGTGTAAATTTAGGATCTGACACCGACACAGTAGGAGCAATATGTGGAGGACTTGCAGGTATTTATTATGGCTATGATTCAATACCTAAAGAATGGTTAAATACCATAGCACGTAAAGAGGATATCTTAAATCTTTTAGACGATTTTGATAAAACCATAAACAAGGAGTAAAAAGTGAGATAATGAAAACGACAGAGGAAATTCAAAAAAGATCAAATTATCTTAATGAAAGCACGAAAAATATTCTAAATTCAAATGAAAGACTCGATAAAGAAAAACAGATAGTAAGCGTTGAGAGCCAAGTTGAGGAAACCTTTTTAAAGACACTTATTGGAAAGGAAGAAGAAGAACTAAAGGAGTTACTTATAGAACTTGAGGCCAAATCAAGAGTTTTAAATAGCTCTTTAGAAAAGCAAAATGACAGTAAAAGCAAACATAAAAGCCAGGCAAAGGTATGGACAAACAACATAAAAATAAATGCCATTAAATGGATTTTAAAAGACCAATAAAGGCCATATTCTTTGTTTTAATCCCATATAAAATTTTATAATAGAACTCAGATATTTTAAATACAAAGTTATAAATACTAAAAAAACAAATATAATTAGTTGGATAAAGAGAAAAATAAAGATTATTTAAAATAATCTTTTTTTGTTTTTTATCTCATTTTTTAACACACAGTAGGTAGAGTGAAAAAAACACTTTACTTACATATTTTATAAAAACATAAGAATACTCTTTTTAATCTAAATTAACTGTATAATATAAATACTATCTAAACATAAATAATTCTAATTAGATATGGTTGGTGCTATTTCTTGACAAAAATTTGTCCTATTTGTAAAACAGAAACAGAAGGTCCTGAAAAGTTCTGTAAGGAATGTGGTGAAAGACTAGTAGATAAAGATTCATACTATAAAAATTCCTTAAACTATAAGGAACTTACAGAAAAAAGAAGAAACACCTCTAATTCCAAAACAAATAATGATGAAGACAATCCTGATGAGTATCATATGCCTATTTCTCAAATAATAAGAGAGAATAGTCCTAGACCAATTGAGGAATACAATTTAGATGATACTTATGTTAAAGAAGATAATGATGATTATATAATCAAGGAAGATACCGGTTATAATCATGAGGATAGTCCAATTGAAAATGATAGAGATTACGGATTAGACAATACAGACTATACAATCAAAGAAGATACAAACTATAACAAAGATTATTCAATTGAAAATACAGATTACAGAGCAAATGAAGACTATACAATCAAAGAGGACACTGACTATATACCTAGTGAGGAATATTATCCAAACCAGGAAGGGGAATATCAGACAACAAACACATACCAACCCTCAAGGGAAGAATATCCCGAAATAAATAGAAACCAGGAGCAAGAAGTAGAGGAAATAATCGAAACAATGGAGATGGAAGAGTCCAATACAATATATCCAATACACACCATTGAAGAAAATCCATACTCAGAATATACCAAAAGTGACATGGAAAGTGTTGAAGAGTTTATTGAAGAGAAGGATTTAAAGGAAAGAGAGAATAGACGATTAAATAAAAAACACTTTAAAGTCCTACATAAACATGGAACATTAATATTAGTCATACTTATAATAATAGCTATTGGAGCGACATTCACATTTAATTACATTAATGAAAATTCCCTAAACTACATTAATCCGACAAATGAGCCTGGAGAATACTCCAATAAGATAATAACATTTAAGCTACCAACCACATGGGAGGAATTTAACGAGTCAGAAACTAATGTTATTGGAAGTTATGCAGGAAGAGACAATGGACATAATATAGTACTGAGTGTATATCAGTCAAAAGATTCCAATAGAAACCTAAATCAGATTAAAAGTTCCACGGAAAATTTAGATTTAAGAAATGGAGCTTTAATAGAAAATAGTACCATAAAAGAAGTCAATGGCATACAGATGTATGATGTCATAAGTAAAAATGGTACAAAGAATTACGAGTATCGTACATTTGGATTTATAAAGGATAAAAAAGAATATGGATTCCTGTTTGTATCTGATGATATAGATTCATATAATGATGAAATTGAAAATATTGAGAAAAGTATTAAATATATAGACAAAAATCCTTTTCCTTTTTAAAATATCAAACATCAAATAAAATCAACAATAATTATTTTTCTTTTTTAGATGTTTTGTAAAAATACTTAAACTTTTAAATAAAACCAATAATAATTAAATAATATTTATTATAAAATTATAAATAATTTAAGAATAATTCAATAAAATACTAATTTGTTAAAAATTATTAAAAAAGGGATAAAATGGCGAAGTATTGTCCAAAATGTGGTAAAGAACATATTAACAATGAGGAATACTGTTTAGATTGTCATACTAAATTACCCGATGAGAAAATAGAACTTCAAGACAAGGCAGTAAATATATTCAGTAAAAACGATGATACTGAATCAGATACAGATAAAAAGAAGAAAGATGCAAGTCTTGGAAATATATTTACCTATGAAAGATCTAAAATAAGTAATCCTGAAAATAATAATGCTAATAATAAAAAGGATAAACCTAGAAAGAAACCGAACTTAATGGAGTCAAAACCAGAATTAAACATTAATAAAAAACATGTAATCATAATTGCTGGAATTATCCTTCTTATTTTAGTTGTAAACTATGCATATGTACTTTCAAATGAAAATGCTACAAATACAAACGAAACTAATAACACATATAACTTCACAGCATATAGCTTAACTATACCTCAGGAATATACCCATGCAGACAGTGACAGATATATGGCTGTTTTTAATGGAGATAATGTAAGTGTAAAGTTATATAACAACAGTCTAGTTCCTGGAGAGGAACATTCCATCAGCGGTATGATTTCAACGATAACAGCAAATGTTGAGGCAAACCAAGAGGGAAGTCTTATATATTCAGACTATATTAATATAAGTGGCACTACAGGGTATAACATAACCTATAGCGAATATGACAATATTACAAGAGATATCGGATTTATAGTAAATGATACAGAGTATGATATCATATTTACAACAAATACAAGTGATACAAGCGTATTGAATGCTGCCGAGGCTAAGGTTATACCAACAGTTCAAATTAAACAATAGATTTAGATAAATTAAATCTATTACTTTTTTTATTATTTTTTATTAAATTTTTTACATCTTTTTTTAAAATATTATTAAATATCATAAGAATCAAATAGATAATAAATTTGATTTTAATAGAGGAATGTTATGAGGTTTAAAAAACTAAGTGTATTTTTAATTTTAACAATACTGATTCTTGCACCAAGCATAAGTGCCGTTAGTGCAACAACAGTATTTTTAACTTCGGATTCAATCTTTGGACAACAGGGTGAAGAAGTTAAGATGATGAATGAAATTAAGAATTATATCGAATCAGATAGTAATGGTGATATAACCGTGATTGTTGATTCCCAGTCACCTGCACCTGGTGAGGGAACACGTGCAATGGAATCAGATACCGATGTCAGTGTAAACATCGCATTTGCAGATGCGGCAAATTACTACGAGCTAGCCAGATATTCTTCACAGGTTTCTAAACAGGTCATAGTTGTTAATGTAGGATCACTTGATTTGAACAATCTAAGTAACCTACGTAGAGCATGGGATGATAACTGGTCTAGTGAGAGTTTCCTATCTATCAAAAATCCGGGACAGTTCCTATCCGAAGCAGGGATATCCACAATACAACCTGCACAGGCATATCCGGATAAAACAGATTCATCAGGAGACATATACTATAGTGACAGCCAGGTGAATAAATATATTGCAGATCAGATAATAGAGGATGTAAATAGCTATGACTCATCAAGCAAAACTCTCAACAATGATTATGTCGTAAGGGGACAACTTAATGTAAGTACAATAGGTGACATATCACAGGATATCCTTTTTGCACAGCAAACCGGACAACTAAAAGATAGCTATAGTTCATATACAACACCTCAAGCATTATACCTACTGTCATCATATCTGGCAGGCAGTAGCTTAGAAAGCCCTAAAGAGTATAAAGCTCCAGACAATCCTCAGAATTACTCAACAGGTACAAACTCCTCCTATAGTATTTATGATTATGAGGCTATGGCAGAGGAGGTTGTAAATTATATGGATGAACATAATCAAGCGCCGGACTATATTGAGTATAATGGGGCTAAAATAGGATATGCAGATTTATTATAACTTTGCAACAATTACATCAGACGACAAAGATTCAAGCACTATGAATTTACCTGCAACTAGTGAATTCAAATCATTTAACAATATGGATTTATTATTCTATGGAATTCCTATACTGGTAGCTATTGGATTAATATTATTATTTATAGGATTAAGACACAGAAGAAGATAAGATAAAATAGGGAGGATAATATGAAAACATTAGGCATTATTGGAGGAATAGGTCCCATATCCACAATAAAATACTATAAACAGATAATTGAAGAATTTAAAAATTCCCGATTTGACGAATATTATCCCCATATCCTTATTGAAAGTTTAAATATGGAGGAAGTGATAGAGCAGATAGACTATGAGAATTTCACACAGGTAGAAAAGATACTTCTTAAATCAATAAGAAATCTGGAATCTGCAGGTGCAGAGATAATAGTAATAGCATCAAGTACATGCCATATAGTAATAGATGATTTAATTAAGAAATCACCACTTCCCATAATAAACATTCTTGACTGTGTATACGACAAGGTGGTAAGGAATAACTATAGAAAGGTTCTACTTATTGGAAACTCATTTACATTGACACATAACATATATCAGGAAAGATTAGGACGATATAAAATTAAGTCAATAATACCAGATTCCATGGATATCCAGGAAATACAGGAGATCATATATCCAAATCTTGAAAATGGAATAGTATTACCGGACAAAAAAGAGAAAATCCTAAAGATTATTAAAAAAACAATAAATCAGGAAAGGGACATTGACTGTTTAATAATAACCTCAACAGAACTTAGTTTAATTATTGATGAGGAAGAAATACCGATTCCAGTGATAGACAGTGCCAATGTCCATATAGATAAAATCGTAAATGAGATCTTAAAAAAATAGAATACCTAAAAGCCTATTACTTAAAAATAGAAACTATCTAATAAATTAAATTTTAGATAAAAAAACAATAGAAAGATATAAATGTTAATTTAAATAGACTATTAATTTAATATAAAGCTTAATGAATTATAGGACAATTATAAAAAAACAGAGATGTATTGAAATGGAAATGAAAAGATGTCCAAAATGTGGAAAGGTGGATACTGCAGGATATGGATTTTGTGTATACTGTGGAACAGAATTTACAGAGGAAAATCCGGCAGAGACTATTAAAATTGACGATAAATTTTCCAAATACGTTGAAGATAATTTAAATAATAATCCTAACAATTCTCACAATACAAATCAAAATTATAGCAATGATAGAAACAATTCCGGACCATATATACAAGAGCAAAGTACCCGTTCTGGAAAAATGAATCTTCTCATAATAATTGGATACATACTTGCAATATTAGGTAATATCCTTAGCATTATAGTCGCAATCTATTTATTAACCCGTAAAGACCCGGAAATAAAAAGACATGGAGTAATACAACTTGCAATAATAACATTCTATATAGCACTTATAATAGCTATGTTTGCAAGTGGTACAATTGATATGAACACAGTCGAACAAGTGGGCCAAATGGAAATGAATAACTTAACTCAGATGATGAAATAAAGACTAAATAATTAGTCTAAACTATTTCTATTTTTTATTTATTGTATTAAGATCTATTTTTTAAAAAACTACTTTCCATTATAAAATAAAGAAGATTCTACACACATACTATTTTTAAATAGAAACCAAACCTTCTTTATAAAAAAAACTATTTTCATTATAGATAAAGAAGATTCTACACACTATTATAAAATTAAAAACAAGTTTTAAATAAAAACCAACTTTTTCTATAAAAAAATACTTTCCATCATAAAATAAAAAACATTCTACATAATACTATTTTAAAATTAAAATTAATTGTTAGTTTTATCCTTAAATCTGTAGAACATGATTAATGCAGGATTACCATTCTCATAATAATTAGGTACCTTCCTATCAACCTTAAAGCCAAATTTTTTATAAAATCTCACAGCACCCTCATTTTCAGCATCCACCTCAAGTGAGACATAATCAAGATCACATTCCTTAAGAACCTTAACGGCCTTAGCTAAAAGTCCCCAACCAATACCAATACCTCTGTAGTTTTTATCAACTGCAAGGGAAATGATATGACCTTCACCTTCCTGCTTAATCCAAAAGATAATATAACCTACAACATAATCATTAATCTCTGCAACCAAAAAACCAGAACCGATTTTATAGAGTTTCAAAATTATATCATTTCCATAACTATTTTCAAAGGACATGGCTTCTATTTCATAAATCCTTTTAAAATCCCTTTCTGTAAATTGACGAATTATCATGAAAAATACCCCTATAAAACCTAATCTAATAAAAAAATCTCAATAATTAATTATATATTAATGTTTAAAAAACTTTTCTAAAAAACATACCACTAAATAAACAAAAATTTAAACATTTTAAATATAAATAAGAAAGTATTAAAGAATAATTTTTTTTGGAGAGACAATAATGTGGAAGGATTTTGGAGAATATATTGCAACTTTTATACCTGATAGAAAGTTTAATGTTGGAGAGGTAGCCATTGGTCATTTCTATTCTGTAAGCGATTATCTCAATAAAAAAGACAATGTGAATATAATCAAAACAGACATTGAACCTTCAAGGGATGATATAATAAAAGATGACTTAACAAATCCTGATTATGATTTGTATAAAAACCTTGATTTAATATACTCAATAAGACCCCCACATGAGCTACAACCATATATACTTGATTTAGCAAGAAACATTAAAAGCTATTTAATAATTAAACCATTAACCGGCGAAAATTTAAACCCGAAAATAGACATTATGAAAATGAAAAACTATAAAAAAGCTAGTTTCTATGTTTATGATTTTAAAGACAATGAATAAAAAATACCAGTAATTAAAATAATATTAAATAATAAGATAATTAAAGAATATATAGAAATTTATTTAGTTAATCTATTTTTATAAAATCTGTAAAATGGGACATTATGAAAATACAAGATGCAATCTTATCCAAATATGACACAAATTTAGAAGGTCTATCCTTAAACCAAGTAAATGAAAGACAAGCTAAATTTGGTCCAAATGAACTTAAAGAAAAGAAAAAAAAGAGTAAGATCCAAATTTTCCTAATGCAATTTGCAGACATACTTATAATACTTCTTATTCTAGCGGCTATTGCATCATATTTTATTGGAGATATAATAGATTCATTAGTTATTCTCTTTGTTGTTGTATTAAATGCAGTTGTAGGTTATAGACAAGAGTATAAAGCTGAAAAAGCAATGAATGAATTGAAAAATCTCGTAAATAAAAAGGCAGTTGTTAGAAGAAAAGGACAAATATCCAAAATTAATGCAAAAGATCTTACAATTGGAGACATAGTACTTGTTGAAGAGGGAGACAAGATACCTGCAGATCTACTTTTATTAGAAACTGCAGAGCTTAAAATAGACGAATCATCATTAACAGGAGAATCAGATCCCGTAAATAAAACAGCCAAATATAGGGATAATGTTGATTTGGATGTTGAAAATAATATTAATGAAAATATTAGAGACAATCTAGTTTATATGGATTCAAATGTAGTTTCAGGAAGAGGTGTGGGACTTGTATATGCCATTGGAATGGACACATCCATTGGTAAGATAGCATCAGTCATACAAGAGGAATCACCAGAAACGCCACTTCAGGAAAAGGTGGACAAACTTGGAAAAATCCTCGGTTTCATTGCCATAATTACCTGTGTATTTGTGTTCATACTTGAATCCTTCGAAGGAATGGGTCTTGTAGAAAATTTTATGACTGCTGTTGCACTTGCAGTAGCTGCAGTTCCAGAGGGATTACCTGCAGTATTGACCTTAACCCTTGCCCTTGGAATGGAAGAGATGGCGAAATCCAATGGAATCATTAGAAGATTGCTTGCCGTTGAAACTCTTGGAAGTTGTAATATCATATGTACAGATAAAACAGGAACACTTACCCTTAATCAAATGACTGTAAGGGAAAGTGAAATCTATTCAAACAAAACATATGAAGGAGCATATCTTTGTAATAATGCTGTAATCAAAGAAGGTAAATTAATTGGAGATTCTACTGATGGCGCAGCTTTACAGTTTGCAGAGGAATCTGATTATAAAACAGAAAACCTAAAAGAAAGATATCCTCGTATTAAGGAAATCCCACTTACAAGTGATAGAAAAAGAATGACCACAATTCACAGTATTAACGAGGATAGCAGGACAAACGATATATTAAAGCAAATAAAAATCATTGAAGACAAAGAGTTTGACTTAAATGATAAAAAACTAATAGCATTTACAAAAGGTGCGCCTGAAATCATACTTGCAACCTGTAAATACATAGACAATAATGGTAAAATCGAAAGAATTACCAAAAAAACACGAAGCAGAATTAACAAATCAACTAAAGACATGACCCAGTCAGCATTAAGAGTCCTGGCCATTGGATATAGGATTATAGACGATAAAGAACTTATTGAGGATAGGAATAATTTAACAGAGAATAATGTTGAAAAGGAATTTATCTTTAGTGGACTTATTGGAATAATGGATCCGCCTAAAAAAGAGGCAAAAGAGGCTATTAAAAAATGTAAGACTGCTGGAATCAAGGTGATAATGATTACAGGAGACCATAAAGATACTGCTGCAGCCATAGCTTCCGAACTTGAAATATTAACCGACGGTAAAATATTAACAGGTGATGAATTAAATAAGTTAAGCAATGAGGAATACCTGGCTATTGCAGATGACATTCAAGTTTATGCAAGGGTTTATCCGGAACAAAAACTAAGAATTGTTGAGAGTTTAAAATCAAAAGGCAATGTGGTTTCAATGACTGGTGATGGTGTAAACGATGCGCCAGCACTTAAAAAAGCATCCATTGGAGTGGCAATGGGTAATGGAACAGATGTTGCAAAAGAATCCTCCGATATGATTTTACAAGACAATAATTTTGCAACCATTGTAAAGGCAATTGAAGAGGGACGTAAAATATTTGACAATATCAAAAGGTTTGTGAAATTCCAGGTATCCACCAATGTAGGTGCAATACTCACCATTGTTGGAGCAACGATAATAGACATACCATTACCATTTAATGCCATACAGATCCTTTGGATCAATATTATAATGGACGGACCACCTGCACAGTCACTTGGAATGGAAGGGGCTGAGAAAAACATTATGGAAAGAAAACCTGAGAATGGCGATATTCTGGAGAGAAAAGACTATATAAGAATATTAATCTCAGGTATTGTAATGGCAGTAGGTACCTTAGGAGTATTTATTTATGAATTAAATACAAATACCCGCCTTGGAACTAAATTATGTCTTGAAAAATCCATGACCGTTGCATTTACACTGTTTGTTGTATACCAATTATTTAGTGCATACTGTAATAGGTCCGACTCAGAAAAGAAAAACAGATATTTTGCCTTTGCAATGCTACTTTCCCTTATACTCCAAATATGTGTAATATATATTGGACCCCTTCAAAAAATATTCAAAACAGCATCCATTGGAATAATGGATTGGATTTTAATATTTGTTGTAGCAGCTACCATATTTGTAGCTGAGTTCATAATGAGAAAAACATTACTTAAAAAGAGTATTTAATAGAAATACTCTAAAACTTTTTTTAGATGATTTATATGAAAATTTTCATAGTTGGCGGAACAAAAGAATCCATAGATATAATTGAATTCTTAAAGGAAAGATATCCCGAAATTTCAATTGTTACAAGTACCACTACAGAATATGGTGGAAATATTGCTAAAAATGCTGGAAGCGATAAGGTTATTACAAGACCCCTTCCAAAAGAAGATTTAATACAAGTCATAAATGGGGAAAAGGTTGACCTGTTAGTTGATGCAAGCCATCCATTTGCAGAGCATATTACAAATACATTATGTTCCATTGTTGATGAGATGAAAATACCATTTATTAGGTTTGAAAGGGAACCGATGTATATTGAGGATATGGAAAATATAAATCTTAGTAATGTCTTCCATGTAGATTCATTTGAAGATGGAGGATTATTAATTAAAAATAATTTTACAAAAGGAAATATACTCCACCTTGGAGGAATCAACACTGCAAGTGATGTTCTAAAATATGTTTCAAAAGATAGGTTCTACATAAGGGTTCTTAAGGTAAAATCTTCAATGGACAAATGTAAGGAACTTGGAATTATAGAGGATCACATTTTTCCAATGACTGCAAGTAAAAATAAAGATAAGAAAATCCACATAAATGAAAACTTAGAATTATTTAAAAAAGTAGATGCAAAGATAATTCTTACAAAGGAAAGTGGAGACACCGGTGGATTTAAGGAGAAAATCATTGCAGCTGACCGATTAGGAATTAAAATGATTATTATAGATAGACCCCATATAAAAGGTTTAGATGATAAAATACAGGTAAGCAATCTTAACGATTTTGATGGAGAATTAAATAGATTATTAAATCTCTAATCAATATTTTTAATAAAAGATCTGTTTTTAAAAAATCTAAAAAAAATGGAATAATAAACTAAAATTAGATTCTTAATTCCAATAATTTTAATAAAACACCTATTTTTAGAATATTTAATAAAAATAAATAAGAACCAATATTTTGAGATTATATAAATTTGATTTAATTTAAATTAATTTAATTAATTAAATACTAAATTACCTCTCGCTAATTTTTAAAATAACAATAATAAGAGAGAAAAATCTATTCTTATTTAATAAAATAAAGGAATAAAAAATGAGTAGAATAAACTATCCCAATAACCATTAGATAGAACAAGAGACAGAATTAGAAAATGCTTAAAAAATCCTGTTTTATATAAATAGTTTTTGAAGATAAAAAAATTAAAAAAGAAGGTTTAAAATCATATCTTGGATATGTAATTAATATTAAAGTTTAAGCTTTCATCTTCAACTCTTCTTAATCTTTGACGATTATGTGGTTCTTCACTTAACTCACCATGGGACAAACGGTCATTTTTCTCAATACTAACATCTGAGATGGAACCTGGATTATTTAAAAAAGCAGAACAAGAGATATCGCTACCTGGTGAGTCCATTACAAAATGTTTATCATGTACATCTACAGCATTTACTGATGATATTAAAATCATTAAAAACAAGAATCCCAGTGAGGATGCTGCAAATGAAGATTTACTAAAATTCACATTATTTTTAATAGTTTCAAACATACAATTAATTTTATGGTGAACTTTATATATAAATGTTATGATTTTATTGATTAGTTAAATATCAAAATTAAAATATTATATTTAGATATTCATAAAAAATATAAAAAATATATACAGTTTAACAAACTTCCAAATATTTGGAAAATGAATCAAGTATCGGGTAAAAGCATATTTTAATAAATGAAATTCATTGAATTAAATTAAAAGTAAATGAGAATAAAACAATATCAGATAGATTTTAAAATGAATCATTACAGGAGTTTTAAAAATAGTTATATAAAAAAAGAAACTCTGTTTATAAAAGTATGAAGATGTATATTTAGATAGCAAATATATGGAAAAACACCGTTTTTTAAAAATCATTGAACAAATTGGAAATGAAATGATCTGAATAAAACAATAGAAAATCCCATAAAATGTATGAGTACATCAAACAAGAAAAATAAGAATATCTAAAAAAAGGTAAAAATCTAACTAAAATATTATAAAAATGTTATAAAAAAGAATAACGCCGAGACTGGGATTTGAACCCAGGCGGAGAAAGCTCCACAGGATTTCAAGTCCTGCGCCTTACCAGACTAGACTATCTCGGCACATAAATAAAATATGTATTAAAAAACTATTACAAGTTAAATATAAAAGTATACATAAATTTGTATTTTAATATATAAAAATATAACTATTTTTCTTTAAAACAAATACAGTATACACTAATTTTATAAATAAATAATATTAACAAATTTACTAAAAATAGCTTAAATATAAGCTAAAAAATTAAAAAAATTAATTATTTAGCTTTTAAGCTCAATTTCAATACTTACATTATCAGGTACGTTGACCTTCATAACTTGTCTCATAGCCCTTTCGTCAGCATCAATACTGACTAAACGTTTGTGGATACGGAGTTCCCATCTTTCCCAAGATGCTTTTCCTTCACCATCTGGAGATTTCCTAGTAGGAACTACTAATTTTTTAGTTGGAAGTGGGATAGGACCAGAAAGGTCTACACCAGTTCTTTCAGCGATTTTTTTAATTTGATCACAAACATAAGCAAGTTTTTCTGGATCTGTACCAGTAAGTTTAATTCTAGCTTGACTCATTAATTTTCCTCCAAAAAATAAACGAAAAAATAATAGTTAATAAGGAAACTTCTAAGAAAAAAATCCGAAATTCTCCATAAAAAAGAAAAAATCAAATTAAAAACAACAATTCAATAATATTTATGAAAAATTTATAAAAAAATAAATAATCAAATTAAGTTTTAAAAACTTAAAATGATTTTTTAAATACTTAAAAGTTCTAGATTATTAAATCTATTTAGCTGGTTCAATACCAATACATAAACCTGCAGCAACAGTTTGACCCATATCACGAATAGCGAACCTACCCATTTGAGGGATTTCTCTAGCGTTTTCAATTACCATAGGTTTGGTTGGTCTAACTTTTACAATAGCTGCGTTACCGGTTTTTAAGAAGTCAGGGTTTTCTTCATCAACTTGACCAGTAGCAGGGTTTAATTTTTTAGATAATTCCATGAAAGTACATGCAATTTGTGCAGTGTGACAGTGGAAAACAGGAGTGTATCCTACGGTGATTACACCAGGGTGTTGTAAAACAACAATTTGTGCATCAAAGGTTTTTGCTACGGTAGGAGCGGAATCAACATGTCCAGCTACGTCTCCTCTTCTGATATCGTTTTTACCTACACCTCTTACATTGAAACCGATGTTGTCTCCAGGTTCAGCTGAAGGCATGTTTTCGTGGTGTTCTTCGATAGATTTAACTTCTCCACTTGCTCCGGAAGGTTCGAAGATAACGTTTTCACCTTGTTTCATAATACCAGTTTCTACTCTACCTACAGGTACAGTACCTACACCAGTAATTGAGTATACATCTTGAACAGGAATTCTTAATGGTTTGTCAATTGGTTTAGGTGGTACAACAAGTTTGTCTAATGCAGGGATTAAAGCGTCTCCTTTGTACCATGGAGTATTACTACTGTTTTCTTTAATGTTGTCTCCTTCAAATGCAGAGATAGGGATGAAAGGAGTTTCACTAGGTTTGTAACCGATAGATTTAATTAAAGCTGAAACAGCATCTTTAACTTCATTATATTTATCTTCTGAGTAATCTACAACATCCATTTTGTTAATAGCAATAATGAGTTGGTTAATACCTAAAGTTTTTGATAAGAAAATGTGTTCTTTGGTTTGAGGCATTACACCATCATCAGCAGCTACTACAAGTACAGCTGCATCTGCTTGGGAAGCACCAGTGATCATGTTTTTAACGAAATCTCTGTGTCCTGGGCAGTCTACAACAGTATAATCATATTTATCGGTGGAGAATTTTTGGTGAGCTAAATCGATAGTTACTCCTCTTTCTCTTTCTTCACCTAATTTATCCATAACAAATCTAAATTTGTTTTCTCCATCATCTAATTGTTGTTCAGCGATTGCTCCAGCTTTTAATAATAAATGTCCAACTAAAGTGGATTTACCATGATCAACGTGTCCAATAAATGCTAAGTTTAAATGTTCTTTTTGTTTTGCCATTATAATTGACCTCCAATATATATTATAATCATTAGTTTTAGCTTATCAATATAGCATAATATAAAATTGTACTTTCAAATATAAAAAGATAATGATTTTTTGCAAAATTTTTTCATATCTTTCATTAAGTTTGAAAGAATTAAGTTTTCAAAAATTAATAAACCTGATAATATTTTATAAAATCAAATTTAAAATTTAAGTTTTGAATCAATTAACATATAAATTTAATTCGAAAATTTAAAAATAAAATAAAATAAATTAAATTAGATTATTTTATTTATTTAAAATCAGATCTATTCTAAGTAATGATCTGGACCATAAGGTTCTTCAGATAATCCTTTTCTTTGTCTGATTTCTTTAATAATATTTCTTTGTAATTCATTAGGTAATCTTTCGAATCCAGAGTTTTCAGTAGACCATAAACATCTACCTTCTGCAGCTGAACGAATATCACCAGCGAATCCAAACATTTCAGCAACAGGTACTTTAGATTCAATAGTAACCATATCGTTATGTTGTTGCATATCTACAATAGTACCTCTTCTGTTTTGAACTTCCCTAGTACAAGATCCCATGTAGTCTTGTGGAACATTAATGAATACTTTTTGCATAGGTTCAAGTAAGGTAGGTTTAGCTAACATCATAGAACCATAGATAGCTTTTCTGATAGCGGGTAATACTTGTGCTGGTCCTCTGTGAACAGCATCTTCGTGAAGTTTTGCATCGACTAATTTGAATTTTAATCCCATACAGATTTCATCTGCAATAGGACCTTTATCCATAGCTGATTCGAAACCTTCAAGTAATAATTCTTTAACCTCATCTAAGTATTGAATACCACGAGTCATGTTAATGAACATACTTTTACTGTATACATCCCATACTCTTCTAGCTTCTTCTTTTTCCATTCCATATTCCATAAAGTCATTTGCTGCTTCTTTACCTTTAACTCTTCCTTCTTTAAGGTCACCAGCTTGGTAAGCTGCAAATAATTCAGGTTCCATAGGTTCAACTTCAAGATAGAATCTATTATGTTTGTTAGGAGATTTTCCTTCAACAGGTCCTGCTTTACCTGCAACGGTTTCTCTGTATACAACAATAGGTTCGGAAGTTGTGATTTCTACACCTTTTTCATTGATTCTGTAAGAAATAACTTCTAAGTGAAGTTCTCCCATACCGGATACTAAGTGTTCACCAGTCTCTTCATTAATTTCAACTTTAATAGTAGGATCTTCTTTAGCTACTTGTCTTAAAACCTCAATTAATTTTGGTAAATCTTTAGTGTTTTTAGCCTCAACTGCAACAGTAACTACTGGTTCTGAAATATGGTCTAATCCTTCAAATTCTACAATATGAGTATCAGGTGAACAAATAGTTTCCCCTGCAATAGCTCCACGAGCTCCAGCAATGTATACAATGTTACCTACAGGAACGTCATCAGTGTTAACTCTTTCTGGTCCGAAGTAAACACCTACTTGTTGAACTCTACTTTTACTGTGAGAACCAACTAAATATACTTCAGTACCTTTTGAAATGGTACCACCATATACTCTTCCGGTTGCAATTTCCCCTGCATGTTTATCAACAGATACATTAGTAACCATTACTGCAAGTGGTCCGTTTGGATCACATGAAATCATACCTTTACCTTCAGGACTTTCAAGATCTCCATCCCAGATATGAGGTACCCTGTATTCTTGGGATTCTTTTGGAGATGGTAAGTGTTCTACTACCATACTTAATAATACTTCAGATATAGGTACTTTTTTAGCTAATTCTTTTTGTTTATCTTCATTACAGTAATCAATGATATCTTTAAAGGTAATTCCTGTTTTTTGCATCATAGGAACATTAATAGCCCAGTTGTGATAAGCTGAACCAAATGCTACACTTCCATTTGCAACATCTGCTTTCCATTCGTCAACTTTATCCTCAGGAGCCATGTTCTTGATTAACTTATTTACTTCTGCAATGATTTTTACAAATCTGTTTTGTAATTCCTCAGGAGTTAATTTTAATTCGTTGATTAATCTGTCAACTTTGTTAATGAATAAAACAGGTTTAACATGTTCTTTTAAAGATTGTCTAAGTACAGTTTCAGTTTGAGGCATTACACCTTCAACAGCACAAACAACTACAACAGAACCGTCTACTGCCCTCATAGCACGAGTTACGTCTCCACCGAAATCAACGTGTCCAGGTGTATCAATTAAGTTGATTAAGTATTCTTGACCTTTAAATTCATGAACCATGGATACGTTTGCTGCATCAATAGTAATACCACGAGCTTGTTCTTGTTCATCGAAATCTAAAAATCTTTGATCTCCTGCAAGATCTTCAGAAATCATACCTGCACCTGCTAAAAGGTTATCAGATAAGGTAGTTTTACCGTGATCAATGTGTGCAACAATACCAATATTCCTAATTTGGTCAGGTTTATACATCAAATCCTTAATTTTTTCAATCATTTTTGAACGTCTACTCAAAATAATCACCTATATGATATAAAACATAATATTAGCTTTAAGCTTAGTGAGCTGCTTTAGCTACTCTTTCTTTTTCTTCTTTTTTCTGGATAGCAAAACTTCTTGAATCTTCGTTAGAAGCAAGGAGTAATTCATTTGCTAAACATTCACCTGCAGATTTTCTATTTTTAAATGCAGATCTGTAGGTACCATTAGTGATGAAACCTAATGATAAATCTACTCTCCTTTGTGGTGAAATATCTACAGCTACTTGGTAACCAATACCACCATATTTAATACGAGTAGTCTCTTCACGAGGTGCAGTGTTTTCTACTGCAGTAACTAAAATTTGTACTGGATTCTTTTTAGTTTTCTCATTAATGATATCTAAAGCTTCTTTGACAATATTATAAGCTTTATTCTTTTTACCAGAGTTAACATGTGATTTCATGATTTTATTCATTAATCTTTCAACAATAGAAACTTTGGATTTTGCGAATTGTCTTTTTACATGTCTACCTGAAGTATGAGGTACATCATTTTCTTCTAAACAGATGTAATTTACTAAACCTAAATCACTGACTTCCACTTCAGATAAATCCCATTTATCAAATAATAAATTAGCCATAGTATTCACCTTACTGGTTTTTCAATTTTACCTGATACCATTTCAGATAATGCAACATTGTTTACTTTAGATACTTTCCAACGAACTCCAGGAATATCACCCATGGATCTTCCTGATGGTCCTCCAATACCTTCAATCATTACTTCATCGTGTTCATCGATAAATCCAATTGCTCCATCTCCTGGTGCAAAAGCAGTTAATTGTTTACCGTTTTTAATTAATTGAACACGTACACATTTACGAATAGCAGAGTTAGGCTGTTTTGCTTCGATACCTACTTTTTCAATAACAATTCCTCTAGCTTGAGGAGCTCCTTCAAGAGGATCAGCTTTAACATCTAAACGTAATGCTTTTCTTTTATAGTCTACATCTTTCCACTTAAAATTTTGTCTATTCTTTTTAAGCTTACCTGCTGCAAAAAGTCCTGGCATTATATTTCCCTCTTTAAATTTTTTAGTAATTTTATAATAATAGAATAAACTAATTAATTAAAAATCCACCGCTGCGATTTACATTATACTGATGATTTATAATGCAATCTAAATTTTTAAATTAAATAGAATCATCATAAGACAAATAAATCAATTATTTTTGATATTTATCTGATAGATAAAGCCAATTAAGATAAAAAATAATATTCTATAGCAAAAAGCACACATAGCTATAGGTTCTATGTTCCAAATAAATACAATAATCCTTAAAAACATGAAAAAAATAGTTTTAAGAAAAAAACAACATAGAGATATATTTAGCAATATCTATTAGTATAATCTATAAACTTCAATACATATAAATGTAATGTTTATCATTAAGAAATAGAAAAAAATTTTATGATTTAAAAATTTTTAGAACCAATAAAAAAGTCAGGAAAATAATAAAATTACCCATATAATATTATATATTATTAATATAATGTTTCCTATTTTTAAATATATCCTAAAGGTTTTATAAAAAAAATCTTATAAAAATAATGGAATTAGTTAAATAAGAAACAAACAATAGTTATTAAGTTGTTTTTATTAAAACTGGAAAATAATTAACAGATAATTAAATAAACCATCAATTCATCAAGTTTAAGTGTTAAACTTAATAAAAGCGATGTAGATAAAGAACTATTAAAAATTACAATAGGAAAATAATACAATATTAAAAATTTTATAAAAAAGATAAAAAAAATTTAATTTGTATGATAAATCATCTTAAAACAATGGTTTTAAATAGCCAGAACAAAAAAATACCCTTTAAACATTCTTAATTAAAAAAAATAAAGTATTCTAACCAGATATTTTATTATTTAATAAAGCAGACAATACTTTTTTTATTGAAGAAAACTGTAAAAAATGTTTATATATTGACAAATGAACTCTTTTTAAGCTAAATAAAGGAATATCTAGGTGTTTTTATAAATGGAAATTTTTACATAAAATCTAATGAAAAATTAAGCTATTTAAATAGAATCTAAAAAAATCAAAACTAGAAATGCATTTATTTTTAATGTGTTTCTTGAAAACTAGAAAGGGTGAAAATATCAAACATATAAAATTTTCAATCTGCTTAGTTGTATTACTAATACTCTTTTTAAGTTTAGGGGGAATATCTTCAACAGACATAAGTGGAGACTCCCAAAAAGAAAGTGTAGAGATACAAGATAACGGAGATTTAAATGAAAACATGGTTTTATATGAAAACACAACGGTTTCTAATGATAAAAAATTGGATACCGTTGAAGACAGTCATAAAAACAGCAAAGACACAGCAAACGTTAAGGACAAAAACCTAAAAACAGCATCAAAAAACAATCCAGTACCAAAAAATCTAGAAACAAAAAACAATAAACCAGACAATACAATAACAGGAACAAATTCCAAAACTGATATTTTAAAGGAAGATAACCTAACTGACATATCCATTAGTGCTGAGGATTTGACAATGAAAAGATATGACGGATCATTATTCATTGTAAAGGTTAAATGTTCCAATGAAAAGGTGATTGGAAAATACATTAAAATTACAATCAATAATAAAACATACTGGAGACCTATTAACAACAATTATCAGGCAAACATGACTATTTACTTTGGAATTGGAAACTATACCGCAGAATGTTCCTTTAATTATACAGGATATACACCATCAAGATGTAGTGCCAGAATTCAAGTAAATGACAATAAACTTAAAACATCACTTAAGGGAAACAACATTACAATGTATTATCAGGACGGCAGTTCCTATTTCATAGAGCTTAAAGACGAGAATGGTCAGGCATTATCAAACAAAACAATCCATATAAAAATCAATGACCGTACTTATTACAAAAGAACAGACACATCAGGAATCGCCACACTTATAATAAATTATGCACCTGGAAACTACATAATTGAAGGAACATATAATGGAGATTATAACCATACAGGCTCTAGCACCAGAAATAATCTGACAATCTATTCCTATACTACCAAAATGGAAAGTTCCAATATTACAATGTACTATGCAAATGGCACACAGTTAATTGGAAGACTTACAGATATGGAAGGTATAGGCATTAAAGATTCATATATACGTATTCTTATAGGTGATCGTACTTATTATCGTAAAACTAATGATGAAGGTAAGGTAAATTTAAGTGTAAACCTTAAAGCCGGAGACTATAAAGCCACCATATTATTTAATGGTTCAAGAGGTTATCTTCCGTCAAACATTACAGTTTCCATTAATGTATTAAACATTACCAGTAGAATTACCAGTTATAATATTAGTGGGGAATATGGTGACGATGCCATACTTACAGCACATATTGAAAACCAGAATGGTGAGGCCATCGTCAATGGATATGTTAAAGTATTAATTAACAATAGAACCTATTGGCGCAATACGAATTCCACAGGGGATATAAACATTAGTTTAAACTCACTATATGTGGGAAATTATGATGCCATAATAACCTTTAGTGGAAGCACCGGGGTATCCCCATCAAATGGAACATTAGTAATAAGAATAAAACCTAAAGATATAATGATTGTGTCATTAGGTGCTACGATTAGAAGAAATGGAACTTATAAAGTTGAGGTTTCCGATTATAATGGTAGAAAGATTAAAAAATGTCCTTTAACCTTTAAGATCAACAATAGAACCTATTACAGAAGTACCGATAATAATGGAATTGCTTCCATTACACTTAATTTAAGCAATAACTTATATGACATAATAGTTACAGCAGGTAAAAACTATAGGTCAAATACTTTATATGAAACCATTGATATTGTAAAATAGTTCTTTAAATACTCACTAGTTTTACTAGTGAGTTTATTTCTTTTTTTTTAGATATTTTAGCTAAAATGCTGATTATAACTTAATAGTTAAATTCAATCTTTAACCACTGAACGATTAAAACAAAATCTAGAACTTAAAAACAATAATTAAAATCAATCTTTACACACAGAATGATTAAAACCCCACCTAAAACTTAAAAAATGATTGAAATCAACTTTTAATTTAAAAAAAAATTGAAAATAAAATAGAGCACCATAATTTCTTTTTTTATGAAAAATCCTATAATTCTACTATTGGATTTTAAAAAAATAATTCCGTTTTGTATTCCTATAAAAACCATATTATTAAATAGAGTATATAGTTAAAAGTAAAGATAAAAACACATTAACCGTCATAATTAGAAACAATCAAAGTGCTTGTACGATTATCAGAATCTGTAAAACTTAGATTTTTCTCTTCATCACCTTTAATGTCCAAGTTAACATTAACATATACCTTCTTGTCATTAAAACTAACGTTTGTATCATTTAAATGAGTTTCATTAATACTGTCGTTATCACTTGATGATATAAGATGATGGATATCATAAAAACCATATGAGAGTTCGGAAATAGCCAAAAAACAGGAAAAGATTACAATAACAAGTATCATGAAAAGGATAATGGTTAAAGCCTTTTCGCTTGCAGAACCTGTTCTAACTGCATTATCCTCCTTTCTAAAGACCTTATAATATAAAGAGTTAAATGGCAAAAATAATGGACAGCCCGTAGGGGTTAAAAGATCAAGTAAAATATGACTTAAAAATCCTATAAACATTGCCATGCCTATGATTGGATAAAAAACCATGATAATCAATGGAATGATAAGGATAGACAAAGTATGTAACTGACGTCTATGACTTGAAAGAAATCCCAACTCAATATAATCCAGAACAATCGAGGACAAGGATATGAAAATAAGATACAGTAACAATTCATAGAAATTATAGATTAAATTAAAATGAACAGCTTTAAAAACAAATAGAATTAAAAACCCAAACAATAGACCAGTTATAATATGAGTAAACTTCTCCATACCATTCACCAAACTAATGGAAAAAACAAAATTAGATTTCTTGAAAAGACTAATGAAAGACTCACATCTTATTTAATAAAAAGTTTTCAAATTTATACCATGATGTAGTAATCCATATAGATCCAAGAATAATAAAAGCATATTTAAATTCAATGACAAATGCAATCGCCAGATACAATATGCCAAAAAGAATAGCAATGAAAACCAAATAAGGTTGTTTAACGATAATCATCTTATTTTCCTCTTCATTAACCTGAAGAAAATTATAAAGTATACTTCGTTTAGCTTTAATTGAAAATTCATCATCATATGTGTTTGCAACAATGTAAATATTACTGAAATCAAAAAAAGTATCGAAAAGGATAAATGTATTTTCCTTAATACGGCTAAAGTTATCAAATAACAAAATAACAGTATCCTGATTAAAAACCGCATATGGATAGGAGGAAACATTATCCAAGGAAATATTGTTTTCATGATAACTCAATTTTTGACCATAGGACGAATCATTATAATAGATACTGAAAAACTCCTTTAACAGATCAACTAGAAAATCCAAACTTTTTGTTGTGATATCCTTATATTTTTTATCAAGACCAAATCTATGGAGAATTATCTTCATTATATGTTTTGAAGAGCTCGGATAAGTAATCTTTATAACCGTACCACATTCTGACAATATATCATATAATTCATTAAAATCACATTCATACAATAACAGATATTTATGTTGATATAGGATATTCGGAATATCCTCATATTCAAATTCCATAAAACCACCAAACCAATAAGGAAATTAATTATTATATTAGATTTTAAAATTAGAGATATATAAAAAGGGATAAAATCTTGAAAAAATCCGGAAAAAGATATGAAAATTAATATTAAAAAATATAAAAAAGTTTTAAAAGAAAATAAAAAAATCTGCAAAATTATAATAAATAATAAATATAAATAAAACTTTCTAGGAATCTTATAAAAAAATTATAAATTATTCATAAATTTAAGGATAATTTATTCTAAAAAATACAAATAAAACCTATTTAAAATATAAAGAAATTAATTAAAGAAAACAAATCATTACCAATTATAAAAATGTTTACTAAGTAAAAAATACAAAACAAATCATAATTATATACTAATTATCAAGAAATACACTAATTTTTTTGATAAACAATTTGAAAAATAGATGGAGTAATCTGAA
>NZ_BAGX02000025.1 GCF_000320505.1 Methanobrevibacter boviskoreani JH1 | reverse complement strand
AATTAAAAAATTCAATTTAAAAGTGTTAATAAATGAAAAATAAAGTCTAAATTCTTTAATCAAGATAAAGAATAATCAAAAAAATAACAATAAACAATTAAAAACCAATAAAACAGTTCATAATAATAAAAACAGATAAGCAAAAAAAATAACTAACATGTTTATTGAAAAAAAATGAAAAAAAGAGAATCATCTCTTTTTTTTAAAAATTAAAGATTAGAATATTAATAAAAAATAATATTAAATGTAAAAAATAATTAATATGATAAACTAACTAATTATTTTAAGATAATATTACTAATATTATGTTGTCTATTTGCTAAAAGTTTAGCTCTTTCAATATTGACTCCATCTTTACCGATAGCAATACGTTTGTTAGTATTATCTGCGGTAACTGTAGCAATAGTTTCTCCAGATTCTTTTTTAAGAACCTTAATTGATTTAAGTTGAGCAGGAGCTAAAAGATTTTTAATGAAAACTGTAGGATCATCTGAGTGTTCGACAATTTCAACACCTTTATCAACAGCTCTTTTTACCTTATTAACTGTGCTTCCACCTTTACCAATTGCTAAACCCATATCTCCATTTTTAACAACATAAGTAACTTTACTATGGTCCTCATCTACAAGACAATCTTTAACCATAGCACCAGTCATACTTTCAAATAATGCAATATATCTAATTTCATTAGAATTAAATTTAATAGACACTAAAATCTACCCCATTACTTCTAGTATAGTAGAATCTCCTGGATCGTTAATAACTAATGTAGCTACTGTGAAAGGTTTACCACATACTGAACCAAGAGTTACACTGGTACCTTCATAAACATAGTAAGGAACATTAGAAAGGTTAGAATAATATTCTACATCTTCAAGAATTTCTTTAGGACTGTTTTCTGCAACAATAACAAGTTGACCTTTTCCTAATTTTAAAGATTGAATTGATTTTTCAGAGCCTAAGATTACATCACCTGTATCTACTGCTACTCTGATTGCTCTATCTACGTCCATCATCTGCCTCCTTTAAAAATTTTTATAACATAATTAAACAGAATTTCAAAATACATATTCTGCTATGTAACAGAGTCTAGTTTTAGAGTCTTTATCTATAAAGTTTAACTAAACACTGAAAAAATGGAACAAAAGTTCCAAATAGTATACATATGTAATAATCAATTCATACTATTCTGAATAGTTTGAATTTTTAAACTTGACTATATCTTAAAACCATTAATATTTTAACTCAAGTATAAATTTTATATTACAAATATAATTACAAATTAAACTAAAAAGTTTAAGCAAAACCATTAAACAAATAATGAGTTTTACATCTGAAACAAATAAAAAAATAATGATATTATTTTTAAAATATCTCATTAATAAAATTTTCTTAAAATAAAAAAAATAATAATTAAAGAATATAAAATATACCCTTCAATTAATACATACTTTTAGCTCTTTCTTTTTTGATAGCCTTAAGGGTTTTTTTAGCTTTAGCCCTATTGGATTTAGTAGTTTCTTCTGTTTGATCTTTATCCATTATGACATCTACAGATCCAGTACCTAATGGTATAGGTTGACCAACAATAATGTTTTCAATAACACCAGTAAGTTTATCGGTTTCCCCATGAATACTTGCCCTAAGTAAGTGTTTACCAGTTTCCTCAAATGCCGCACGAGCAAGGACAGAAGATTTTTCTCCACCAATACCATGACGACCAATAGATTTTACAACACCTTCAGAGGTCATCATATCAGCTACAAGCATAATATGTCTAATATCAACAGAAAGACCTTGTTCAGATAAGGTTCTATAAGCTTCATGAATAATAGCATTACGTGCAGCTTCAATACCTAAAACAACATAAATCTCATGGATATCGTTTGTAGTTGTTCTAACATTGTCAATTCCATCGATTTTAAGAATATCTTTAAGATTTGAACCTTCAGTATGTATAATCCATTCATCTTCTTTTCTGATGATAACTTTTCCAATACCTTTTAAACCACTGATTTGAGTATCTCTAACCTTATCTGCTAAAAGACGTAATTCCCTAATGGAAGCCTTAGATGGTTCAAAAGTAAATTTATTATCATCAACTTTAACCTTTTTAAATGATTTTTCAATGGTTGAAATTACATCATCATAATCAAGTCTTTTATCTGCAATTTTGTCCTTGTTTAAAATAGCATCCACTTTCATTTCAGCATAGTTTACATTGAAATCCTCAAGTACATCATTTATGGTACTTTTACCAATGTAGTTTGCAAGTTTACGTACAAATTCCTCATCTTGATTAAGTGCTAAACCATTTTCAGGATTTTCTTCAGAGGACAAATAAATATCCATTGTAGGTGTTGAAATCTTTTTACGAGCATCTACAATTTCAATAAGCCTAGGTAAACCTAAGGTTACGTTTAATTCTGCTACCCCCGCATAGTGGAAAGTACGCATAGTCATCTGAGTACCCGGTTCACCTACAGATTGAGCAGCTACAGTACCTACAGCCTCACCTGCCTGAATAAAGGATCTTTCATAAGCCTCTTCTACTTTATCAACTAAAGTATCTAACTCCTTATCGGTAAGATCCCTTCTAATGTATGCATCAGTTATATCTTCCCTATATTTAGGTGGGAAATTATAATTTTTACTATCAACTACTTCATTTACCTTTTCTAAAACTTCATCTTTAGTTAATTCACTAGCCATTATAATCCCCTCTATTTCTTAACCCTCATTTCATCAATAAGTTTATCAAGGTTTGCTACATGACCATGATCACTTTTAGCAGGATCTACACCATCTTCACCAAATAGTGTTTGAACAACCATACCTCTGTTATCGGTTACACGACCATTGGAACTAGCTTTTAAATCTTCAAGAGCGTTTACAAGTCTTCTTTGCATATAACCAGATTGAGCAGTACGAATAGCAGTATCTACTAAACCTTCTCTTCCACCCATAGCGTGGAAATAGAATTCAATAGGATCAAGTCCATCTTTATATGATGAATGTACAAATCCTTTTGCTTTAGCACCTAATTCGTTTTTCCTGAAGTGAGGTAATGTTCTTTCAGAGTAACCTCTGTGAATACGTCCACCACGAACGGATTGCTGTCCTACACAAGAGGTAATCTGAGTTAAGTTTAACATAGATGCCCTTGCACCAGTTCTTGCCATAACTACAGAATGGTTTGACATATCAAAGTAACTTTCAGCAATTTCTCCAGATTTATCCCTTGCTTCACCTAAAACTTGCATGATTCTCATCTCTAAAGTTTCTTCAAGGCTTCTACCTGGTAATGCTTCAAGTTCATCATTTTCATATGTTTTAACTAATAAATCTACCTTTTCTTCTGCTTTTTGTAAGTGTTCTTTAATACGTTCCTGAGCTTCTTCAGGAATCTCTTCATCATTAGTACTTGTAGTAATACCAGTTTTCATAATTCCACAGATAGCCATATCAGTAGAACGGTCAAGGAATTCCTTAGCAGCTGCAGGACCATATTCTTTAGTAATAGTATCTAAAATTTGACCAGATGCTGAACCATATGCTTTCTCATCAATAGCACCATAAAGTAGTTGACCATTTTTAATTACAACATATGCGTCGTTTTCACATTTTTCTTTAAGACATACATCACATTTTTGACAAATCTCAGCCTTATAAGTCATGTTTAAATCATCAGGTAAAAGTAAACTGAATAACTCTTTACCAGTCCAATTTTCATGTTTACGTTTTGGCATTTTAAGATGTGATTTTCTAATAACTTGGAAAGCCTGTTCCTCAGTAAATTCAGAACCAGTTCTAGTAAGTAGATATCCTCCGGAAATGTGATCGTGAATAGCACCAATAATAGGTCCACCAAACCTAGGTGATAGGATATGTTCCTGTACCCTCATAAGGGATTTAGCTTCAGCTCTTGCTTCATCAGTTTGGAAGATGTGCATGTTCATTTCGTCTCCATCGAAATCTGCGTTATATGGAGGACATACACATAAGTTTAACCTGAATGTTTTATAAGGTAGAACCTTAACTTCATGTGCCATCATAGACATTCTGTGAAGTGAAGGCTGACGGTTGAATAAAACCATATCTCCATCATGAAGATGTCTTTCTACAATGAAACCAGGTTCTAATTGTTCTAAGATTTTATCTTTAGTTTCATCATAGATCCTGATTTTTCTACCATCTAATCTTACAACATAATTTGCACCAGGATGAACATTAGGACCATTTTTAATATATTCCCTCATTTCATCAATATTCCACTCATTAACATAAGTTGGTACGGTTACCTCTTTTGCAATCATTTCAGGCACACCGACTTCGTTAATAGAGATGTTTGGATCTGGAGAAATTACAGTACGTGCTGAGAAGTTAACCCTTTTACCGGATAGGTTACTTCTGAACCTTCCTTCCTTACCTTTTAACCTTTGAGCTAATGTTTTTAAAGGTCTTCCAGATCTGTGTCTTGCAGGTGGTACACCACTTGCTTCATTATCGAAGTAAGTTGTTACATGGTATTGTAAAAGCTCCCATAAATCTTCAACAATAAGTTGAGGAGCTCCTGCTTCCATGTTTTCAATTAATCTTTGATTGATTCTTAAAATATCAACAAGTTTGTGAGTTAAATCATCCTCTGATCTTTCACCGGTATCTAAGGTAATTGATGGTCTTACTGTTACTGGAGGAACAGGAAGAACTGTAAGTACCATCCATTCAGGACGTGCAACTTCAGGATTTACACCTAAGACATATGCATCATCATCGGTGATTTTTTCAAGTCTTTCCCTAACTTCACTTGCTGTTAATTTATAATCTCCCTGGGTAATGGTGGTAGGTTTATCGATTTTAATATCTTCTTGTTCAGCACCACAGTGAGGACATGTATCTTTTTTAGCAGCTTTATAAACTTCTTTAATGATGTCATTTAAGTTTTCTTCATGTTCTTTACAGAAATCTATTTTTTGTCTGAATTCTTCTATTTCAACTTCATCTAAAAGGATACGGCCACATTCATTACAAGTTGAACGTAAGATTTTGTGAATAACATCACCAAAACCAACATGAATTACAGGTCTAGCTAAATCGATACTTCCAAAGTGACCTTGACATTCTCCACCTCTAAATCCACAAGTACGGCATTTTAAACTTGGATCTATAACACCTAAATGAGGATCCATTAAACCATTTTCAATAGGATAACCATCCTCATCATAGGTATCTGGAGTTTCAATCTTAACTACAGACATTTTCCTGATTTGATCTGGAGACATGAGTCCGAAGTTAATTTCTTGAATCTTTTTAATAATTCCTTTATCTCTCAAATTATTGGCTCCTTAATAATATTTAATTCAACAGTCCAACTCTCTAAACTTTGTCTCCTAGGACTAATTTAGGGAAGATACATAAACTCTTAAGTTCGTCAAGTAATAATTTAAATGCATAAGAGATTTCAATTGAGTATGATTCTGATTCACCACAGATAGGACAATAGGTTTTATTTCTACTTTTATCATATACTGCAAGCATACCACATTCTCCACAGACAATAGCTTCGTATTTATCTGATTCATCAAGTAATCTTTCTTTAAGTGCAAGAGCTGCACCATGAGCAATAAGACAATCTCTTTCCATTTCTCCAAACCTTAATCCACCTTCACGTGCTCTACCTTCAGTAGGTTGACGTGTAAGTACTTGTACAGGACCTCTAGAACGAGCATAAACTTTATCAGAAGTCATGTGGTGCAATTTCTGATAGAATGCTACTCCAACGAAGATTTCAGCCTCTATTCTTTCACCAGTTACTCCACTGTATAAAGATTCACATCCTGCAGATTCAAAACCATAATCAATCAAGGTTTGTTTGATGTGTTTTTCTATTTCAGGATTAAATGGAGTTCCATCTATCCTTTTACCTTCAAGACAACCAGCTTTACCAGCTACCATTTCAAGTACTTGTCCTACAGACATCCTTGAAGGGATAGCGTGAGGATTTACAATAACATCCGGTACAATTCCGTCTTCGGTAAATGGCACATCTTCTTGAGATAATATAAGACCTACTACACCTTTTTGACCGTGTCTTGATGCGAATTTATCACCAAATTCAGGTTGTCTAGTATCTCTAACACGTATTTTTGCAAGACGACTACCTTCAACAGTTTCAGTTAAGAGAACTGCATCAACAATACCCTTCTCACCATGACGTACAGTTACAGAAGTTTCTCTACGTTTCTCGGAAACAGTACCAAATTCATCGATTTCTTCAAGGAATCTAGGAGGTGATGTTTTTCCAATAAGAACATCTCCAGATTCTACATAACTTTCAGGATTTACAACACCGTCTTCATCTAGGTGTCTGTATGCAGCATCTGATCTGTATCCTTTAACGGATTTATCAGGAATCTCAAATTTATCCTCTTGTCCACCAGGATAACGTTTTTCAGAGGTATCATATGATCTGAAGAAAGAACTTCTACCTAAACCTCTTTCAATAGAAGATTTATTTAAAATCATAGCATCTTCCATATTATATCCTTCGTAACTCATTAATGCTACAACAAAGTTTTGACCAGATGGTCTCTTATCATATTCAGTTGAATCAATGATACGTGTTTTTACAATAGGTTTTTGAGGGTGATGTAATAAGTGTGCCCTAGTATCTGTACGTAATGCATAGTTAGATACATATAAACCTAATGCTTGCTTTGTCATACCGGATTCCATAGTGTTCCTTGGAGAGGAGTTATGGTCTGAAAATGGAATAATACCTGCACAAATACCAAGCATGGTAGCAGGGTCGATTTCTAGATGAGTATGATCTGGATTTAAATCTTTAACTGACATTGCAATGTATGCGTTTTCTTCCTCTTCAGCATCTAAATATTCAATAAGACCCATATCAATTAAGTCATTCCATTTAAGTTCCTTAGAAGCAACTTGATCAAGATGTTCTTTAGTAAGTAATGGAACACCATCCTTGACAATGATTAATGGTCTTCTTGCTCTACCTGGATCATTGAAGATATAGATTTCATTAGTATCATCATAATAGGTAATATTCATTTCTGATGATATTTCTCCAGCTCTTCTCTTTTCCCTCATTTCCTCTGTAAATGCTACCGGCTCATCACAGTTACCTAAAAGTTCACCATTGATGTAAATTTTAGCGTTGTTTCCATCAAGAACACCCATACTTTTAATAACATCAATAATGTCCTGTGTATCTGAACCTTCGGAAATCTTACATAATAGTGCTAAGTTCTTTACTAATCCACAGTTAGGTCCCTCAGGAGTTTCGTTAGGACAGATTTTACCAAATTGAGTTGGGTGTAAATCTCTTGCTTCAAAGTGAGGTTGACTTCTTGTTAAAGGAGATACAACACGTCTTAAGTGAGAGAGTGTACCCATATAACTAGTCCTATCTAAAAGTTGGCTTACACCAGCCCTACCTCCAACCCAGTTACCTGTTGCAATAGCATGTTTAATGTTTTCAGTTAAAACATCGGATCTTACTGCTTGTTTAATAGATAAATCTTTACCACGAGAGATACTTCTTTCCAATTGATAACTCATATCTCTTGTAAGGGAAGTATATGCTACCCTGAATAAATCTTCCATTAAATCTCCAGATACCCTAAGTCTTTTATTGGTATAATGATCCTTATCGTGAGGTTCACGTTGTTGATCTATAACCTGGAGTAACATTTCAGTCATTTCAGCTAAATAGATTGCTTTATTATGACGTTTCTCAGGTTCAATACCCATATGAGGTAATAAATACCTATCGATTACATCTTCTGCACGTTTAACACGGTATTCTTCAGTCATACCTTTAGCAACACGGTTACCGATATATTTAACTGCAGATAAACGTAAGTATTCATCTCTTTCCTCTTTGGACATATTTTCCATTTCTTTAGGATCTAATTTTAATGAATCTTCAGATACTTGAATATCATCTGCAATCATCATTTGGAAGTTGAAATCATCGGATATTGCAGTAATAATTTCTTGATCTGTAGAAAGACCTAAAGCACGTAAAAGAATTACAAGTGGAATTTCACCAGGAACATATGGGAAGGATATTCTTAAGAAAACACCACTTTTACGAGGTTTCTTATATTCTAAAGAGATTCTTGCTCTGAAACCACTTTTAATAGAAGTTACAATAGCTTTAGCACGTCTATCTTCAACTTCCCCAATACGTTCTAAGATAATTTTGTTTGGAGCGATTTCTTCCATTGTAACAACAGCTCTTTCAGAACCGTTTACAATGAAGTAACCGCCTGGGTCTTGAGGATCTTCACCTTTTTCGATTAATTCCTCATCAGTTAAACCATGTAAGTGGCAGATATTTGATTTAAGCATAACTGGCAATTCACCAATATATACATCTTCAAAATCAGCCTCAGGTTCACCTTCAATATCCAAAGCCATTTCTAAATACATATGTGCAGAATAGTTTAAATTCCTAAGTCTAGCTTCTGTTGGATAGATTGAACTTTTAGAACCGTCTGCCTCTTTAGTAAATGGTGGTTCAATATGCAATTTACCTGTACGTACAGTATATTTACCGTTTTCTAAACTAATAGGATCAGTAATATCTATGATTTTTTGAATACGGTTATTTACAAAATCATTGTATGATTTAATATGATGATCTACAAGATTATATTCATCAAAAAATGCATCAACTAATTCCCATGTCTCTTTTGTCATGGACTTCCTCCAATATTTTTTAAATTCCAATGGAACAAACAATTTTAATAATAAAATCCTATGATTTTTTAAAATTTTAATTAATTTTTTAATTTACAAATTTAATTCCAAATTAAACAACTACTCTAAGAAGTTTTAGATAAAAAAATAGTAACCTGATTAAATTTTATTAATCATTTATTTAGTATAGATTATAATTTATAATAAAAATAGTGTTCTAGATTCCTAGTATTACTATAAAAAGAAGTAACATACACCACGTAAACACTAACAATTCTAATTTACCTTTACTGAAACATAATATGAACAATAAAGATTTATATTGATCTAATATATAATCAAAAGCATTAGACTTAATTATAAAGAATCTAAGGATTAAATGATAAAATATTAGATATTTTATAAAATCAGGAATTTAACTTTATAAAACATCTAATATTGTCAGTTAATAATCAATATCAATTATAATTTAAGTAAAAATAACTTACTTATAATTTAATAAAATTAAAAAAGTAAAAAAAATATTATAAATAAGTTTTATCTTTTAATCTAATACTAAATATACTACCAGTTTTTATCAATATAAGAATTTACTCAATATTCCTATCTACAACTAATCTGTAGGTTACAAAAACTCCAGCAGTAGGACTATCACGAGTAATTCTAAGAATATCTCCTTCTTCTGCACCAATATCTTTACAAACAGGGTCTTTTAGAAGAATTTTAGGAAGATTTTCTTCATCATATTCTAAATTATCTAAAAATTCAGCTTTTTCTTCATTGTTCAAAATTTCATGTTTCGGAACTAAATTATGTTTTTGGATATCCAATTTCAAATTAATTTCCTCCAGCTTGAAAAAAATTGATAAAAAACACTATTGAAAAAAAGATAAAATTTAATATAAAAACAAGAAAACGGGCCCGACGGGAATTGAACCCGCGGCCGCTTGGTTAAAAGCCAAGCGCTCTGCCAGACTGAGCTACGAGCCCTTAAGATACTTAAATTTTGGAATTTTCCAATATTAATTTTCTATTACATACTATTTAAATCTTTTTATAAGAAGACTTGACTTTTTAGAAAGCGCCTTGGCCGGGATTTGAACCCGAGTCGCGGGCTCGACAGGCCCACATGATAGCCCCTACACCACCAAGGCACATCACTAACAAATCAACATATTAAGATTTTATAATATGCAACATTAAATACTTTTGTCTTTATAATATATAAAGGTTTCTATTAATCATAAAAATTTTATGAAAAACATGTCAAAAGTATTAAATCCCGCCTGCCGGACTTGAACCAGCAACATTTGGATCTACAGTCCAACGCTCTGCCAAATTGAGCTAAGGCGGGACAGTGGGACCGCCCGGATTTGAACCGGAGTCTCAGGCTCCCAAAGCCCAAAGGATCGACCAAGCTACCCTACGGTCCCATACAAAACTTTGAAATATTACATATAGCAACATTTCTACTTTCTTATATAAGATTAACTTAATATATAAAGCTTTCGTTTTTTACAGTAAATTTTAGTGAAAATTTCGAAAATTTCAAATTTTAAACATGAAAGTTTAAGATAACAAAATCTTAAAAAACTCATGAAATAAAAATTACCAAAGTTTAATAAAAACTAAAAAAATTCCATATTTTTAATCAAAATAAATAAAATAGAAATTGTTTTATAGATAAGTAATATTTAAAGCCCCAGGGGGGAATTGAACCCCCGACCACCAGATTACAAGTCTGGCGCTCTACCGACTGAGCCACTGAGGCATTATCAAATATATCAACATAAAGGTTTTTGTTAAATCTTACATATAAATGTTACGATAATTTTAGTTTTTAAATGGAAAATATAATGGAAAATTGAAAAACACATAAAATTAATAAGACCATAAAAAAATTTTATAAATAGCCTAATTTATTAAAAAATAATTAATTTAATTAAATCAAATAACAATATTGATTCAATCATTTTAATTAAACCTATAAATCACCATAAAGATTTTAAATATTTATGTAATAAAAACAAATATAACAATTGAAAAATTATATTTTTAAAGATTGATAATAAAAAAACAGATAATAATATTTTAGATTAATCTTAATTGAATTTAAAGTATATTGAATTCCCATATAATTAGAAGACATTTTAACTTAGGCTATAAACCAATTTAATAAATGTTTATAATTTAAGACTTGATTCAGATAGAAATTTAAACCATAAATTAATCTTAACAAATATTATTTTAATCTAAAAATCAATTTAATAAGTATTTCAATCTACAAATATTATAAAGGTAAATCATATGAAATGTGAAGAAATGTTAAATGAAACAATTAAAGCATTAAATAATCTTAGAGAAAGGGTTCCACTAACTCAATGTATTACAAATAAGGTAACTGTTAATGACTGTGCGAATGCATTGCTTGCAATAGGCGCATCACCACTAATGAGTGATGAGGTATTAGAACAGAGGGAAATAGTTAGTATTGAACAGGCTCTTGTATTAAATATTGGAACCATTACTCAAAGTCAAGCTGGATCAATGTTTATTGCAGCAGATGAGGCAAATAAAACAGATACTCCCATTGTTTTAGATCCGGTTGGATTTGGAGTAAGTAATTATAGAAATACCATTGTAAGCAAAATAGCGAAAGATAATAAAATAACTGTTGTACGTGGAAATATGTCTGAGATTAAAACCATGTGCAGTTACTTTGGTTTTTTAGACAATCTTGATTTAACAAAAGCTAAAGGTGTGGACGTAGCAGACAGTGATATTATTTCCGAGGACAATCTAGAGAATAATGCTAGAATTGTTAAAGAATTAGCAAAAGGATTAAATACAACTGTAATGGCTAGTGGTCCAATAGACATAATCTCCAATGGTAGGGAAACATATACCATTAAAAATGGTGACAGTCTCATGCCACGTATTACAGGTTCCGGCTGTATGTTATCATCCATTGTTGGAGGATTTGTAGGTTCCAATGACAATCCATTAATAGCAACAATAGCTGCAGGATTAGCAATGGGAATATCTGGAGAGATAGCTGCAGAATATTCAAGGGAAAATAATCTTGGATCTGGAAGCTTTAGAAATATACTCATTGACGAATTATATAAAATCAATAATGACACTATCCTAAAAAGAGCAAAACTAGAAAAACTCGAATTATAATATACTTATTTTTAAATATAGATTAAGTCTATATTTAACTTTCTTTTAAAAATAAAAACCGGTTTTAAACACATTTAAGTCTCTTTTTTTAAAAAACACGTTTTAAATATTTAATTTTTTTAACTTTTTTATATACTTACACTTAAAACAGTCAAGATTTACTTAATTAATTAATATTATAAAATAGCTAGTTTAATTGAAAATTATTATAAAATACCTAATTTATTTAATAGGACAATTATGAAAAAATCGAGTTTACCTAAAACAATAGAATAAAGCGCCGTTGAAAAAATGTTTCATTAAAAAAAAATTAAGATAACTTATAAAAAAAATAGTAGAGATTCTATTAAAAATGGATTAAAATAAGTTATAAAAAATAAGGTATGTCTTTTAATACAATCTATCTAAAATAAGACCTAATGGAAAAAAATAGAAAGATTAAAGATTTTTAAATTCATTAAGCAAGTTTTCACTAGTTTTCTCAGGATTATCTGAGTCCATAATTGCAGATACCACAGCAATACCATCAGCATTAGAACCTTTAAGTTCCTTGACATTATTTTCCTTGATTCCACCAATAGCTACAACGGGAATACTTACAGCTTTTTTAATTTTTTTAAATTCTTCAATATCCACAGAGTCCGCATCGTCTTTTGTTGAAGTTGGAAATACTGCACCACATCCAATATAGTCTGCACCATCTTCCTCTGCCTTTACGGCTTCCTCAACAGTAGATGCTGAAATACCTAAAATTCTATCTGGACCAAGTATATCCCTTGCAACTGCACCGTCAATATCATCTTGCCCTACATGTGCTCCGTCTGCACCTAAAGCAATTGCAATACTTAATCTATCATTAATTATAAGAGGCACATCAAATTTATCAGTTATTTCCTTAACTGCTTTTGCTTTTTCATAGAAAGGTATAAGATCAAGTTCCTTTTCACGTACTTGTACTACACTTACTCCTCCTTTTAAACTATCTTCAACAATATTGAGGAATTCTTGATTTCTTTTATCTGTACTATTAGTAACTAAGTATAATGAATAGTCTATATCTTCCATATTAATCCTCCCTAATTTTATAAATAAATAATCATTAATAATATACTTTATATTATATGAATCTTTACATATATAAAATTTGAAATTAGATGGACTACCAAATAAATAAGGGCATCAACCAATAAAATAGCTTTAACTAGAAATAATTGACAAAATAAGTTAACTTCATTTAAGAATAAAAAAAGAGAATTGTTTAAGAAATTCTGATTTTAAAAAAAATATATTATAAAAGGGGATTTAAAAACCAAACACCATTCTAGTTACTATTAAAGTATGGAATTGAATCTTAAATACCTCCTTTTAAAAAAAAAATTATTTAATTATCCGAAAATTTTACGTTCTACCTTTTCAAAATTACAGGAAGGTACCTTAGCTCCTACCTTTACATATGTATAACCTGGATATGTAAAAGATATATAGTTAAGACCACCGTCTTCTAACATAGACTCTCTAAAATATTCATTATGATAATCGGGTTTATTACATTTAAACCAGTATATATATGCACTTTCATATTTCCTATAAACAGTACCATATTTTTTTACCTTGCCAACATAATAACATGGTCCCACATAGGTGTAGTGAGCTTTAACTGTATGATAAACAACCATACCCCTACATCGTGTTGTTTTATCTTTAGGACGGCCTGTAACAAACACGTCTGGTGGAAGTATGCGGACATATTTACTTACCGTCTTAGCAGAATACTCCTTTTGACCCATACTAATGGATATCTTATAAGTTTTAGGATAAACATCAATCTTAAATTTTGCAATACCATCAGAATCTGTTTTTACAACATTGTTTTTACCATTAATACGTAAAACTACTTTTTTGCCTTTAATAATCCTATTATTTTTATCTAATAATTTAACTGAAAAGTAAGATCCTTTTTTAATTTTATAACCACTGAGTATTTTAAATTTAGAAGGCATCTTTAATACATTAATAGTGTTTCTAACAGTTTTACCATGAGATTTAGAAGTGACAATATACTTACCTGGCCCTAGATTAATAGCTAAAGAAGCGATACCATTTTCATTAGTTTCAATAGTATAAGTATGTTTGGAAACTGTTACATCCACAAGTCTTCCAGATACAGGATTTCCGTCTGCAGTTAATTTAACAGTAAAACGATTAGAGGCACCATAATACTTCTTTAAATTATATCCTACAAGTTTAAAACTAGAATCATCATAAACAGTAATAGAATTAATAGAATAAGTATCCGGAGTATTGTTAAGAACAGTGCTTATTGTATGATATCCCAAATCCAAGTCAGATAAATATACCCCTGCATTGCCATCGTCATCGGTATAATCTGAACCATAAAACTTATCATCCACATAAAAATCAACTGGTTCATAGGAAACTGGATCACCATTACATTTAACAGCAACACTGTAATAGGTACCGTCACCATAATCCATGTCTGAATCATCTGATTCGATATAGTAAACAGGCTGATCATCTTCAGAATTACCTACAATCTGAGGATTTTCTAAATTATTGTTTGCAGTACTCAAATTATGATTCAAGTTTGAACCATTATTTAAATCAGCAGCAGAAATTGAACCTAAACATAAAAATAGCACTGATAGAACCATTAAAATTAATAAAGATTTCCTATATAATTTCATTTCATTACACCCCCTATTAATTTTAATAGTATATTTAAAAATAAGAATTATTAAATTTTTTTATTTAATATGAAAAATGGGATTTATTAATTGGTTATATTTTAAGCAAAAAAGAAAAGAATACGGAGCGAAAATAAGAACAAATAAAAAAAAAGTAAAAGATGCAGAATCATCAATATAATAATTAACTAGAAGGATTGAAAGAATTAATGATAAACATGCCTAGACTTATTGTCAATTAATGCCTCTACAGCATCTAATTTCTTGCCTGCAAGAAGATTTATACAAGCCCCACCACCACTACTTACATGGTCAACCTTATTTTCATAACCCATACTTACAGTAGCGGCACCAATATGACCTCCCCCAATGATAGAGTATCCCTTTGATGAGGCGATGGAATTAATAATATCCTCGGTACCTATTGAAAATCTTGAATCCTCGAATACGCCTGCAGGACCATTGGCAAATATTGTCTTAGCATTTAAGATAATCTTTGAATATCTGGCACTTGTTTTTTTGCCAATATCAAATATGGAATAATTTGGAATATTGTCTACTGGAACATCTACCCTTTCCTCATCCTTCTCAATAGCTACATCCTCAGGATAGATAATATTATCAGGATATTCTTCAAGTAATCTTTTACATACATCTATCTGATCAATATATCCCTGGGATTTAATAAAGTCCATATTAACCTGGCCAATATCATATCCGGCTGCTGCAAGAAAGATATTTGCAACCAAACCACTAGTTAAAACATAATCAGCAGTGCCATTCTTACACACATTTTCTGCAACCATGATTGAATCATCGGCTTTCATACCACCTAAAGCAAATACACATGGAGATTCAACATTATCCAAAGTATTCATAATTACATTTAATTCATGTTCCATTACACGGCCTGCTGCAGAAGGTGTATTTAATGTAAATCCTACAAGAGAGACCTGACCTCTATGAGCTGCTGCAAATGCATCATTAACAAAGAAATCGATTAATGGAGAAAGTTCCCTAACTATAATAGATTGAGCTTGCTGTTCAACTGGACGTTTTAATGATTCTTCTGCAAAAAATCTGACATTCTCAAGGAGTAGAACCTCACCGGGACGAAGATTATTAATTGCAATTTTAGCAGGAGTTGAGAAAATAGAATCAACATAATGAACTTTACGATTTAAAAGACGGGTCAATACTTTTGAATGTTGCCTTAAAGTTGTAAAATCCTTTTTACCAGGACGTGATTGATGGGCTAAAAGAATCACCCTAGCACCTTTACGTGCTAATTCAGTGATAGTTTTAACATGTAATTTCATCCTTGTATCATCCAATATTACTCCAGTATTTGGATCAACCGGAGAATTAATATCAATTCTTAAAAGCACTGTTTTTCCTTCAACATCAAAATCATCAATAGTATAAAACTTACCAGCCATTGTCTCACTCTATTAAAATATATTATGAAATACTTTGTAATTTATGTTTAATAAAATTTAGTAAAAATCAGAATAAAAATTATAAAAAAATCAAAAAGTAATTTTTTAAATTTTTAATTAAAGGTATGTTTTTAAAAAAAATATCTTCCAGATGAATATTTAAAATAGATTCAATACCATTTATTGGCATTGTCACTTGATAATTTTACATGTCTGTTTCCTTCACCAACAATATAAGGACCATGACCTGTAAACAAATTTTTAACATCCAGTTGGGCAAGACGTGCTAATGATTTTTTCATTTCATCAGTATTTCCTGTTGGATAATCGCTTCTTCCAAAACTACCATTGGAAAATACAGTATCCCCTGCAATTAAAGACTTACCGTCATATAAACAAATACCCCCAATAGTATGTCCAGGAGTATTTAACACCTTAAAATCATTAATCATGTCTCCCTCTTTAAGTTTATTTATATTAATATCAGGAACCCTAGAACCGAAACTTGTAGATACAGTAGTGTCACCATCCTCATTTTCTATAAATTTAGCATCCTCCTCATGCATATAAACTTCAAGACCATATTCCTTTTGCAGATATTCGTCTCCCCCAACATGGTCAAAGTGGCAATGGGTATTTACAATTCTATTAAAATCATCAAAGGATTTACCTGCTTCTTTTAAACTATCAGCCAAATAATTTATATTGCGGCCAGTACCTGGATCTACAATGACATCATCAAATACATATGTATTAGAATCCAAATCCATTCCAATAATAGCTATAACATTATCAACTCTTTCCATCATAACACCTGAAAATAGTAATTATTTTATATTATTATATTTAATCTTAAATAATCTTTTAAGTGATTGATCAACTTTCACAATCTACAATATACAATCTAAAGAGACATCCTATAATTATTTCAAACTTAATTTCATTCCATAACAGCCATTGGAATATCCTAGAAAATCAATCCAATGTTTACTGTCATATTTAAAACCCAATTTCATATAGAAGTTAGGAAGTTCCTTCTTGAAATATTCCACATCAAGCATGACACTATCGCAGTTTAGGTCTTTTGCCTTATCAATACAAAATTTTACTAATTTTGAACCTAGCCTATTATGTCTAAAGTTAGGATTTACAAATAGATTTCCAATATAGTAATCGTTATCACCTACATGTGAGGCAAAAAGATAATCATATAATGGAAACAGATTTATCTTAATGAAGTTAGAACATCCTGTCTCGAACAATGCTGATTTAACATCAGAATAGGTAAAATCTTCCCCCCTATAAGCTAAGACAATACCCAGAATATCCTCATCATGATCGTCATCATATGCAACTGTTAAGAATTTTCTATGATAAGGATTAACAATATCTGATTTAATCATTATACCGATTGCTTTTATAGAGTTTTTACGGTTATTAAAAAGCTTATCAAATGTTCTATCTGTTTGATAAATAAAATCAGCAATCTGGTAAATATTATCGGAGTCTTTTAATTGTCTAAATTTAATCATAATATCTTTAAAAATTGTTTTTATAAGTTATATTATTTTTAAAACTATTTAAATATTTTTAAAATAGAATAAACTTAAAAAATAAGTAAAATACCACAAAATCATTAAAATTAATTATTAGAATACATTAAAAAAATAAGTTAAAAACCATAAAAAATTACCAATACATTCAATGGATTTAATTATGAAAATATTTAAAAGAAGTTAAAGAAGTAAAATAAAAAATAGTTAATGATTATAATTTACTTACAAGATCAACTAAAGCTTTTTTAGGATTTTCAGCTTTTACAATGCCTGATGCAAGAAGCACACCTTCAGCACCTAAGTCTATTGCAGCACGCATATCCTCACCAGTAGATATGCCGGCACCACATAAAACTTTTACATCCGGATTGATCTCTTTTACCTTAGTTACAGTACCTTCAACAACTTCAGGTTCTGCCTGGGATACAGAAACACCGGTACCTATAAGTTGTGGTGGTTCAATAGCTACAATATCAGGATTAAAACAAGCAGCAGCCACACTGGTTTCAACATTGTTTGTACAGATACATGATATTAATTCCTCATCATGTAATTTCTGATTGACAGATTGAATATCTGCCAAAGTCAATCTTTTCTCGGAGTGATTAATTAATGAACCGTCAATACCATTATCCACTAAAGCTTCAAATAAAGTAGAACCGGTATGACTTCCAGGTGCAATAGCATCAATATGTTGGGATAAAACTGGAATACTTGTCTCTTCTTTAATCCTATAAATATCACATGCTTGAGGAGCAGCAACCATTGTAATACCAGTTTCATCAGCTGCACTCTCTAAAGATTTAGCTAAATCTAAAGCTTTTTCCCCACTTGCTTCCAAATATGTCTTAAAGTTTAAAATAACTACAGGAGTTTTTATACTTGCCATGAAATACCTCGTTAATTAAAGTTCAATTTTTTTAATTTTCAAATAATAATATATCCAATTAAATATAAATATTTTTAAAGATTAATAAATCTCAAATTAAAATTAATTATATTAAAAAATAAATATAATTATATTAGTTTTAATAAAAATTAAAATATTATAATTGCATTTATAGAAAAATTTCAATATTTAAAAATTTTTAATGATTATTATGTCACTTAGTAAAGAAGAGCAGAAAATATTAGAGCATAGCGGTTACCGTTTTGTTGGTCAACATGGTCATGCTGCATGTAAAATATGTCACTGGACAAGGGAAAGCATCGTTAATAGAGGTGTCTGTTACAAACAGAAATTCTATGGAATAGAATCCCACAGATGCCTACAGATGTCACCTGCAGTTCCATTTTGTCAACAGAAATGTTCATTTTGTTGGAGAGACCTAAGTCTTACAGAAACAGAATGGAGCGGTAGTTGGGATGACCCTGAAACCATAATAGATGAGGCGATTAAAGCCCATAATCTTTTATTATGCGGTTATTATGGTAATGATAAAGCAGATAAAAAGAAACTTGAGGAATTAAAACAGCCTACCAATGCGGCAATATCCCTTGCAGGGGAGCCAACACTATATCCTGAAATAGACGAGCTTATTGGTGAGTTTAATCACAGAGGTTTTTCAACATTTCTAGTATCTAATGGCCAATATTATAAAAAATTGGAAAACCTTAGAAACGAACCTACTCAAACCTATCTTTCCCTTGACGCACCTAACAGTAAAATCTATAGAAGTTTATGCAATCCCCAAATAAATGATGGTTGGGACAATTTAAATAAATCTCTCAATATTCTTAATGGCTTTTCAAACAATACAGCCATACGAATTACCATGGTTAAAGGTAGAAATATGACTTCACCTGAGGATTATGCTAAACTTATAGAAATTGCAGATCCGACCTATGTTGAAGTTAAAGCATATATGTGTGTAGGCTCTTCCCGTGAAAGACTAACCCTAGATAATATGCCAACATATAATGAGGTTAAGGATTTTGCATCAAAAATAGGTTCCTATTGTGGACGTAAGGTTACTGACGGCTCAGAGATAAGTCGTGTTGTACTACTTACAAAGGAATAAGCAAGAACAATAGAAAAATCAGAAAAAAAATAAGTATTGTTTAATTTTTAAATATTGCAATTTAATTTTCTTTCCATTGCATCTAAAGCAAGGGACCTTCCTAGATCATAGGCATTCTGTAGATCAATAGGAAAATGTTCCTCTCTTCTTTTAATTTTATGTTCCGGATTGAAAATCTCGTTTTTATATTTGGAATAGTCCTTGAATTGATAGGTATCAAATACCTTTAAAGAATAAGGTTTTCCATATATCCTTTCAATACCATTTTCAAATAAATCCAAAACCATAGGAACTTCGGATTCATCATACTGTTGTTTAGTTAGATTCATTGTATATATGCATCCTACAGGTAACATATTAGATGCCAATGATGATGCCCCCCTATCATATACAAGATATGGAAAGATAAATCTCTCATAAAAGGATCTCATCTGACCTGTTACATCTGATAGATATATTGGACTTCCAAGAACTACACCATCGGCAGATTCTAAACCTTTTAAGATAGGTTTTAAATCATCTTTAATATTACAATGACCATAGTGTTTACCATTAATTCTTTTACAAGCAAAACAACTTCTACAACCAGTATATTTTAGTTTATAAAGATTGAAAAATTTCACTTTAATCTTTTCATCTGGCAATTCCACTTTAATTGTATCGTTAATACCTTCTAAAGACTTTGTAAGAAGTTGGGCAGTATTTCTATTCTTTCTAGGACTTCCATTTACCACATAAAATTTCATAAAAATACCCCTAATATATAAAAAAACTTAAAAAAAATAGAAAAAGGTTATATAAAAAAAGAAGAATTTAATCTTTTATAGAGTTACATATTTCAACTGCTTTTTCTGCAGCCTTTTCCATGGAAACTTCAAATGGAATTCCTGCTTTCTCCAATATTCTTTGACCTTCCTCTTCATTGGTACCAGTAAGTCTGATAACTATTGGAACATTCCTTTTAGTATTATTAATTGCATTTACCACTCCTTTTGCAACATCATCTGCACGGGTAATACCACCTAATACATTTAAGAATACAACTTTAACAGGAGGGTAATTTAAAACTAGATTTAAAGCCTTTTTAATAGTTTCCTCTGATGAGCCTCCACCAATATCCAAGAAGGTTGCAGGTTTACCACCATAAAGATTAATCATGTCCATACCAGTCAATGTGAGACCAGCACCATTTCCAAGAACTGCAATATCACCGTCAAGTTTTACAAATCCGAATTCTTTAGGTTTAGTTCCACCAATACCAATTAAATCTTGATGTCTAAATACAGCATCATTTTCAACGGTGAGTTTTGCATCTGCAGCATATATTCCATCAGGTGTAAGTACTAAAGGATTGATTTCGGCAATCTCGGCATCATATTTTTTATAGATATTGAAGAGTTTATAGATGACTCCACCGATTTCAGATACATATTTAGATTCAACACCCATTTGACAAGCTATATCACGTGCCTCATATGGTAAGAATTCTTCTAGAGGATTTACATGATATTTTATAATTTTATCAGGGTCGGTTACAGCAAGATTTTCAATCTCCACTCCACCTTCAGCACTTGCCATGATAATAGGTTTCTTAGTGGATCTATCTGTGGAAACACTTAAGTAGAATTCTTGTTGAATGTCTGCCTTTTCTTCAATTAATAAACTTTTAACAGGTTCTCCTTTGATTTTACTACTTAAAAGGTTATCTGCAATGTCATAAACATCTCCAGGATGATCTGCAAATTTAATTCCGCCAGCTTTACCTCTTCCACCAACTAAAACCTGGGATTTAATAGCTACAGCACAACCCATATCCGTTGCAATATCAACAGCTTCCTCTGGAGAATATGCGACATGACCCTTTAAGGTTTTAATTCCATTATCTCTAAATAACTTCTTTGATATATATTCAAAAAATTTCATGTAAACATCCCCATTAATCTTCTACTATTCTCATTCCTGCTTCAAAAGCTTGTATATTTTTCTTTTCAGTTCCTTTAGGAACGCTATCAAGAACAGATTGGCGAGCAGCCTCTTCAGAAACAATTCCAGTAGCTTTGGTAATAGCACCAACCATAACAATATTAGCTACAATCTTAAGACCAACCTCATTGACTGCTGTATCAGTTGCCCTTGCATGGTAAACTTTAAGTTCACGTTTTTCAATGAAATCTTTAATGTCTTCTTCCTCAACCATATCAGGATCTATAATCAAGGTTGCACCTTGTTTTAAATCTACCATATATTTAAGCAAAGCTTCATGAGACATTGCAACCAATATATCCGGATTTTCAACCTTCGGATAATCAATATCCTCATCACTTATAACGACTTCACATCTTGAAGCTCCTCCACGAGCCTCAGGACCATAAGACTGAGTTTGAACAGCGTTAATATTATCAAATAAAGAGGCAGCTTTACCGATAATAATACCTGCCAATATAACACCTTGACCTCCAAAACCTGCTATTCTAATTTCTTTTCTCATAAAAATATCTCCTATTAATTCTATTTATTCCTCGGATTCCTCTTCATCATCAAAAGATTTTAAAAAAGCTGAACGTCTAAGGGTTTTTTTACCATAGTTTTCTTTAGACAATTCCTGAATATTATCAGTAAATTCGAAACTTGATTTATTTACAAATTCTCCAATAACGATTTTTCCTTCAAGTTCATGCTCACTCATAAGTTTAGTATTGTTAATATATATTGAAGATTCTTTAAGGAAGTTAATCATACTTACAGGGGTTTTCATCTTATTTTTTCTTCCAAAGTAAGTAGGACATTGAGATACAATCTCAATAAATGAGAATCCCTTATTTTTTAATCCTCTTTCAATAGATTTTGCTGCACTTTCAACTTGAGCAGTGGTCCATCTTGCAACATAGGTTGCACCAGCTGCAGCTACAAGTTCAGCTAAGTGGAATGGTTTATCCCTATTTCCATAAGGTGCGGTAGAACCGAAACTGCCCTTTGGAGAAGTTGGGCTGATTTGACCACCGGTCATTCCATAAATATTGTTGTTAATGCATATAACGGTAAGATCAATGTTTCTTCTTGCAGCATGAATCAAATGGTTTCCACCAATAGATGCGCAGTCACCGTCACCAGTAAAGACAACAACATCCAAGTCAGGATTTGAAACCTTTAAACCTGTTGCAAAACTTAATGCCCTTCCATGGGTTGTGTGAAGTGAATCACATTTTACATAACCTGGAATTCTAGAGGAACAGCCAATACCGGATACCATAGCCACATTATCAATATCCAGGTTTGCTTCCTCCATGCCTTTAAAGAATGTATTGATAATAGTACCGTTTCCACATCCTGGGCAGAATATGTGAGGTAATCTATCTTCCCTTAAATATTGAATGTAACGAGCCTCAGCTCTTTTTGGTTTTTCAAAATCATCATTAATAGTATATTCGTCAATCTCTTCAGCCATCTTAATTACCTCCAACAGACTTAATTACAGATAATATTTCTCCAGGTTTATGAAGCTCTCCACCAATCTTACTTAAAAGATGTACCTCTGCATCACCCTGGGATACCCTTTCAACTTCATGAACCATTTGGCCTAAGTTCATCTCAGGTACAATCACATGTTTTGCAGATTCGCAAACAGCCTTGACTTTCTCATCTGGGAATGGCCATGGAGTATCAATTTTTAAATATCCTGCTTTAATACCTTCTTCCCTTGCCTCTTTAACAGCGGTAATAGTTGATCTTACAGGAGCCCCATAGGCTACAATTACTATATCTGCATCATCTAAGTATTCGCCTTTAACATGTGTGATTTTATCCCTATTTTTTAAAACCTTGTTACATAGTCTTTTTACAAGTCTTGCATGAGTTTTAGGATTATTAGTATCAGGATAACCTCTTTCATCATGAGTTAAACCGGATACATGAACATTATATCCATCACCAAATGCAGGCATAGGATTTGTTGCATTTTTCCTATTCTTAAATGGTAGGAAAGTATCGGTATCCATTGTAGGTTCTTTTCTTGCTGTAATTTTAACCTCCTCAGGGATTGTAATTTTCTCCCTCATATGACCAATGGATTCCTCAGTTAATAAAAATACTGGGACCCTATATCTTTCAGCTAAGTTAAATGCTTTGATTGTAAAATCAAAATATTCCTGTACTGAGGAAGGAGATAATGCAATAGGCTCATAATCACCATGGGAACCCCAACGTGCCTGCATCATATCGCTTTGACTTGCCATAGTAGGTTGACCTGTAGAAGGAGAACCTCTTTGTACATCAACAATCACAAGTGGTGTCTCTGTCATGAATGCATAACCTAAATTTTCCTGCATAAGTGAAATACCAGGACCACTAGTTGCAGTCATGGATTTGGTACCGCCCCAACTAGCACCAATAACCGCACCCATTGATGATATTTCATCTTCCATCTGAACAAAAGAACCTCCATATTTTGGAAGTAATCTAGCCAAATTCTCAGCTACTTCAGTAGAAGGAGTAATAGGATAACCTGCAAAGAATCTGCAGCCCCCTTTAATTGCACCAAGTGCACAAGCTTCATTACCTTGAATAAATAAGTTTTCTACCATTTTATAAACCTCTCTGTAGAATTTTCCTAAAAATCTTAAAATTAATCTAAATAAACTATGAAATCATCTATTAAAAGTTAAATCGTTATATTTTCCTCTTTGCAAAATTTGGATTAAATGCATAAGTATTATTCTTATTCATCCACCAATGTTCTGGAACGTTTACTAATATTGCTTGGTCAGGACATAACAACTCACATTCTTTACAATTAGAACATTCTTTTTCATTAGTAGGAATAGGTAAAAATACTCCTTTCTTATTTGCTTTTTTGGAAACAGTATAAACATGTTTATGACATGTGTTTACACATAATAAACATCCTTTACATAAATCAGGATCAATATATATCATAAAAATCTCCTTAGTTTTCCATAATGAAAAATCAATATAAATTCATATTAATTATATTTATTATTATATACATTTAAATAATTTTTTAATATTTAGTAGTATTTATAAAAAAACGGAATAAAATCGAATAATCATACCATGAACCAATATTAGTTAAAAATAATTAAATGGAAAATATAACTATAGAAACAATAAGAATATTATATTGAAAAAAAATTAAGAAATAATTAAAAGGATTAAAAAAAACCGTTTTAGAAATGATAAAATGATTGATATAAACATACCCATATCAGATAAGGAACTTAATCAGTTAAAAATAAATGATAAGATTCTAATTAATGGAACCATATACACTGGAAGGGATGCTGTACTTCCCAAATTAGCGAAAATGATTAGAAACAATGAGGACATTCCAATAGATATAAAAGGAAGTGCTATTATGCATACCGCAGTAAGTGATGCAGGTATAGCCACCACAACATCCAATAAAAAGGACATAGAATCAAACATCCCCATACTTTCAAAGGCAGGTGTTAAAATCCATATTGGAAAAGGCGCATTAAATGATAAAACAAAAGATGCCCTTTTAAAATACAATTCCATATATGTGGTATCTCCTCCTGTTGCGGCCCTTTTAACAGATTCTGTAATATCAAAGGAATGTGTCATGTTTAAAGAAGAGGGAATCGAGGGCTGTTTTAAATTAGAAGTTAAAGATTTACCTGCAATCGTTGCAATAGCCAATGGTGAAAGTATATTTTAGGTAAAAATAGAATTTTATATAAAAAATAAAAAAATAATTAAAATTATGGACTTAAGGTTTGAGTACCTGTTCTAGTTTCTAAAGAGAAGTCATAGTAATTTACAACACCATTATATCTTACCTTAATACGGGCACTATCTGGATATTCTGGCATTGGAGTATTATCTACAGCCTCAAAAGCTAGATCATTAGATAATTTATAGGATTGTTCACTTGGACTGTTTAAAGCCGCACCATCCCTATAATACCAAACTGTCACATATACGTCATCAAGATAGTTACCATTTGCAAAGTTTAGTGTGACACTTTCACCTGTATCCGGATTACCATCTGAATAGAATGACGCTGAATTAAGTTCAAGACCACTGCCAGCAGATGAAGTGGAGTTGCTGCCATTATTTCCAACATTAGAACCATTAGTACTATTTTGAACCACATTTGCTTGGGAATCATCATTGTTAGAATTATTGTTGTTTACTATCACAATAGATCCACAGATTACTGTAACACAAACAATAATACAAACACAGATAACAATCAGCTGATTTCTTTCCATCGATTCACCTCCTTATAAAAACCATTAAACATAAAATTAGTTAGTTAATTTTTTATAAAAAATTTTATTTATATCTATCTAAAAAATTAAATAGTTTTCAGATGGAAATTGTTTACTAGAAAAAAGACCAGATGAATTAAAGATAGAAAAAAATATTAATAGTTTTCAGACGGACTCTTAATATTTATATTATTATAAAGTCAAGGCATTAATATGCAAAGAAAGGGAATAGCAAATTTACCGATGCATACAGGACATGCGCCTAGATGGTTATGGACAAGGATGGTAAAGTTGTCAAAGGCCATAAGTGAAGTCATACTTGAAGAGTATGGACAGAAAGAGCTTTTAGAAAGAATCTCGGATCCATATTGGTTTCAAAGTTTCTCATGTGTTATAGGATTTGATTGGCATTCCTCTGGTACAACCACCACAACATGCGGTGCACTTAGAGCCGCACTTACACCGGAAGACCACGGAATAGCTGTATTAGGTGGTAAAGGGAAAAATTCCAAAAAAACTCCAAGGCAATTAGAAAGCAAGGGGGAATACTTCAATCTTTCAGACAAAAATATAGACAATCTTGTAAAAAGCTCAAAGCTATCTGCTAAAATCGACAATGCATGTATCCAGGACAGCTACACATTATACCAACATAACTTCTTCCTAACAGAAAAAGGAGATTGGGCTGTTGTTCAACAAGGAATGAATCTCGATAAAAAATATGCCCGCCGCTATCATTGGATGAGTGATGAGTTTGACAGTTTCCTAGAAGATCCCCACACGGGAATAAGCTGTGATAAAAAAAGAAAAAGTACCTTGAATATGGCATCTAAGGAAAGTAAGGAAGTACAGAAGATTAGTGTCGATTTAATTAATGACAATCCAGATCACCTTCGTAAATACTTTAGACCTAAAGACCCAGAACAAACATCTTTAATGGATTTCTTTGATAACAGTCCTGCAGATTTCAGTAACTTCAATAATCAGGAAGAATTTACAATGCCACAACATCATCCAGTTCTTGAGATGGATTTGTCAGATAAAGAATTCGAGGTTCTTAAAAAGGCATATGAAATTCAGCCTGAAAAATATGAGGAGCTAATTATGCTTAATGGAATAGGCCCTAAGAAAATAAGGGCATTGGCATTAATCAGTGATATCATTTATGGTGAAAAGGCGAGCTGGAGGGATCCTGTAAAATACAGTTTTGCACATGGAGGTAAAGACGGTTTCCCATATCCTGTTGATAGGGAAACTTATGATCATTCCATTGAAACAATGAAGGATGCACTTTACCAGTCAAAACTAGATGATAATGAGAAATTAGGTGCAATCAAACGATTAAATAAATATATGGCTTGATTTTATAACTGTGACTTTACTAAATAGTTTTAAAAATAATTAGTTTTTAGATATAATTATACTGATTAAAAACCATTTTAAAAATTCTAAACAAGCAAGAAAAAGATAATACC